>DATNCZ010000131.1:0-2641 GCA_035553335.1 Gemmatimonadaceae bacterium | reverse complement strand
GCGCGAACTACCCGATTCTACCCGAATGTCATAAAACTGGCAACGTTGCCCGGACTGGCGTCCGATGTTGTCGCAAGGATGCAACACCGCGGCAAGCCCCGGGGAGGGAGCCGCTTTCTGTCTGTCGCCGTCCCGCGCAGTGAGCGCGAAGGATCAGGAAAACCGGAAGCAACGACTTTCAGGCGTTCTGCTGCGCACGCAGATACCGCACCAAGGCCATCCTGCCGTCGATCTTCAGCTTCGCATACACGTGGTGGAGGTGAAGCTTTGCGGTGCCCTCCGCGATGGCGAGCCTCCTGGCGATCATCTTGCTCGGTAGACCTTCAGCCACCATCCGCGCGACCTCACGCTCGCGCGGGGTAAGACAAACGGATAAGGAGCGGCTCCGGCTTTCCCGGTTGAGCAGGCTGTCGACCGTGCGTGCCGCGATGCTTTTCTCGAGCCATTTTCTCCCGGCGTGCACTTCGCGGATGCAATGCACGAGCAATCGCGGCGCCATATCCTTCAGCACGATCCCGCGCGCACCGAGTCGAACCGCCTCGACCGCGTCCCCGTTGTTCTCTGCGGTGAGGACGACGACACGGATGCCCAACGCATCGCGCTTGATCTCGCGCAAGACGTCCAGGCCGTCCTTGCCGGGCATTCGCAGATCGAGCACCAGAACATCGGGCCGGAACTCGCGCACCGCCACCAGCGCTTCGTCGCCCGTCTTCGCGCTTGCCACGATCACGAAATCCGGCTCGTTCGCAAACAAGTGTACGAGCCCGGCGAGAATGATCGGGTGATCGTCGGCGACGACGAGACGCACGGTCATGATAACGCTCGATTCATTCAGACGCGGCGTAACGTACGGCTGGCGCCGGACAGCGAGCGCAACCGCAAGGGAAGGTCGATTTCGAGACAGGAGCCGGATGCACTGGAAGTGAGTACAAGCTCGCCATGCATGGAAGCGACCCTCTCCTTGATCGACTCCGGCCCGCAGCGCCTGGCATTCAGCGCCGCCAGGTTGAATCGGCCGCGAAACGGAAAGCCGCAGCCGTTGTCCTGCACGACGAGGCGAACGCGATCGTTCAGTATCGACCTGTCGACCTGTGCTGCACTCGCATGTGCGTGTTTGACGATGTTGATCAAGCCCTCTTGCACGAGGCGATAAATCTGATCACGCATCTCGGGCGGACCCGGAAGACGCCCGCCCGTGAAATTCAACGTAACCGGCAAACCCCATTGGCGCTGGATGCGTCGACAGACTCGCCTGAGCTGCGATCCGGGTTCCGCGCTCGCCGGCACCGTCAGCGGCCCAGCTTCCCGAAGAGCCTCGATCCAGTTTCGCAGGTCGTGCTCCTCCTCGAGAATCATCCCCTGTATATCGCGCAGCCGCTTTCGGATCCCCGGGAATTCGCCGATGCCGACAGCGAGCGCTTCGAGTTGCAGAGCCGCGCCCACCAGCGATTGCAGGGCGCCGTCGTGGAGTTCGCGGCCCAGCCGCAAGCGTTCATCGCGAAGGGCGCGTCCGATGCGATCTTCTCTGGAAGTATCGTCCAGATTACTGATGACGGCGCGTACGGCGCCCGACCGCGCGCGCCGCCGGCGAAACGAGATGCCCGTCTTCGATACGGCCGCCACACTGTCTCCCTCCGGACGCCAGGTGAATGCTGGCGCGCCGGGGCACGAATACATCTTTTCGATACAACTGCTCGAAACGACGCGACCGCGTTTTCCCCCTTATCGTCACTGGGGGGCGCCCGGCAAGTCAAGCGGCGGCGAGAGCGAATAATCGCGTACAAAATACTGCTTTTGATATCGATCCGACCGGCGGCGGTACTTCCGCTGTCTTTCCGATCATGTGCAAACCGAAGACGGTGCGACAGAGCGGCCTGTACAGATGTCCAAACAGCCAAACGGTAGCAACGGGGGGAAGCGAACGGCCTATAGCGCCCAGCGAAGGGCCTTCGCCAATGCCGAGCAGGCATTTTGTCGAGATTGCGCAGCGCTCACCCGGATTCAGGCGCACTTAAGGTTGCGCCCGTAATATCAGGGCCGTCCATTCGGAGTCCGGCATGCGCATCCTGCTCGTCGAAGACGACCCCATGATCGGCAAGACGTTGCAGCAGGCGCTGACACAGGACGGCTACGCGGTCGACCGCGTGACGGACGGCGAAGCCGGCAGGGCCGCGATCGCCGCCGCGCAGGACGCGTATGCGATGGTGTTGCTCGATCTCGGGCTGCCGCGCAAAGGCGGCCTCGAGCTTTTGCGCGAACTGCGCCGATCGGGCAATCGCGTTCGCGTGCTGATCGTCACGGCGCGCGACGCCGTCGCCGACCGGGTCGCGGGTCTCGATGCCGGCGCCGACGATTACCTGACGAAACCGTTCAGCCTGGATGAGCTGACGGCGCGCATGCGGGCGCTGTTGCGCCGCGACATTCGTCGTGAGGACAACCTGCTGCGACACGGCGATCTCGTGCTCGATACGGTGACGCACAGGGTGAGCCAGCGCGGCAGTGCAGTGGACGTGTCGGCGCGCGAATTCGCGCTGCTGGCAGCGCTGCTCGAGCGACCGGGCGCCGCGCTGTCGAAAGCGCAGCTCGAGGAGCGCATCTACCGCTGGGGCGACGAGGTCGAAAGCAATGCCGTCGAGGTGCA
>DATNCZ010000130.1:0-4620 GCA_035553335.1 Gemmatimonadaceae bacterium | reverse complement strand
GATCCTGCAACGACGGCGAGGTTCAGCGTATCCGCGAATCGCATGATCGCCGCTCTGCGCTTCTGTATGACGCCAACCCCCTTCGGGGCCGCGTCGCTCAGCTCGACTGCGTAGAGTCGGGCGAATCCATGCTTCTCATTTTCCGGGATCATGTCGATGTTACCGGGAATCGTGAGAATGAGCAGCGGCGCAGCGGCGGTCACGGCAAGGGCCGTGTCGCGTTCCGGATCGTGCCAGTTGCCCTTTGGATCGATCGCGAACGTCGAGTCGATTCCGATCGCGATTATGTGCTCGTACTGGTCGCGCGCTTCGAGGCCGGGCAGCAACGTGGTTCCGTCACCAGCGTGGGGAGGATTGCGCCGCATTCCGGCCAACGCGCCCGCAAGACTCTTGTGATCGGTGATGTACGCGACATCGAACCCGGCGCCTGCGTGCCATGCGCGATTGCGCTCCGGCGTGAACCATGACCTTCCGTCCCACGAAGAGTTGGTGTGACTGTGAAAGTCGATCACGACATCATTGGGATCGTGCATCATGATCGCCGCCATGGGCCGCGGAATCACCGCTCCGGTCCCGTAAACGATCACGATCGTCCCCAGCGTCGCCAGCGCAACTCCGGCTTCACGCAAAATTGACGTGCGTACTGACAGCGCGCGCAACACTCTCCATATGATGACGCAAAGGACCGCGGTCGCGAGCACGGCGGCATGCTGTTGCAACGACAGCAAGGTCAGGGCGTCCAGCACCGTGCAGATCGGCGCGAGCATCGTGTAGGACGCCGAGTGGATGAGGGTCGCGTCGGCGGCCGGAAGGCCTGTCTCGGCGTTCAGGATCGGCGTCGCCCCGACTATGGAGGTAGCGAGGACGAGAATGGCGGCAAATCCAGCCGCGATGAAGCCGATCGAGTTTTTTGAGGATATCACTGCCGGAAATCTATTTTGGCGATTGCGGCGCGGCGATTGCGATAAGCCTATCCGCGTCGCCGTGACAGCGAAGAGGCTGATCGCCACGTAACTTGGACGCCACACCACAATGACACGAGGAACCCAATGAGACATCTGTTCGCTTCGCTAGCTGTAGCCGTCGCACTTGCTCCCGCTGCGCTGACCGCGCAGAGCTTTTCCGGACCAGCCACGCTCGCGCCGGCGTCGCCGGCCCCGGTAGTTGCGTCGGCCCCGGCAAACGCGCCTTCGATGGTCCGTCCGGACGTGGCCGGCATCAACGTCAAGGCCGATGCGAATGCCCCGCTCGCCGTAAACACGGCCGCCGCGGCAGGTTTGCACCAGGGCGAGGGCGTTGCACTGATGGCAGTCGGCGGGGCAGGGCTCGTCGCCGGTCTGTTGATCGGCGACAACGCCGGAACGGCGATCGCGATCGGTGGCCTGGCCGTCGGGCTCGTGGGTCTTTACGAGTACGTCCGATAGTCCCACTGTAGGCGAACCCGTTCAGACGTCCGAACGATCGTACGAAAAGCAGAAGGCCCGGAGATCTCATTGGATCTCCGGGCCTTTTGCTTTTGCGCAACGCAACTGCTTACATGGATCCCCGCGTTCGCAGGGATGACGACTCGCCAACGGCGCTCACATGAAGGGTGTCCTGATCTAGACAGCCACCGATAATGGAGCCTCTTCCGTCGCTGGCTCCAGTGCGTATTGCAGCACTTCGGTCAGCGTCTCCACGGGATGGAAGGTCAGCTGCGACCTCACTTCCTCGGGAATGTCCTCGATGTCCGGCTCGTTTGCCTTGGGCAGAATGATGTGCTTGATGCCGGCGCGGTGAGCACCGAGCACCTTCTCCTTCAAACCGCCGATCGGCAACGCGCGGCCGCGCAGTGTGATCTCGCCCGTCATCGCAACGTCGCGACGAACCGGACGGTCGCTCATCTCCGATACGAGCGCGGTTGCGATCGCGAGTCCGGCGCTCGGTCCGTCCTTTGGAATTGCTCCCGCCGGAACGTGGATGTGCGCTTCGATGGAACCGAGCCTGTCTTTCGGAATGCCAAGTCGCGCCGCGTTGTTCGTGGCGTACGTGAACGCTGCACGCGCTGACTCCTTCATGACGTCGCCCAGTTGACCCGTCAGGATGAGCGACACTGCGCCGCCCGGCCCTGCCGTCTCCACGCTGTCGTTGGAACGGTTGCCGAAGAAGCGCCTGATCGACGCCTCGACGAACATGATGTCGCCACCCATCGGCGTGTAGTACATCCCGGTCGCAACACCCACTTCGTTCTGCGCCTGAATGTGCTCCGGATGCACCTTCGGTCTTCCGAGCAGAGTGCGAACTTCGTCCGCATCCACGACCTTCGGCACTTCGTCGTTGCTCGCGATCTTGCGTGCAAGTTTCCGTGCTACCGCGCCGATCTGACGCTCGAGCTGACGAACGCCAGCTTCACGAGTGTAGTTCGACACCACCGACATCACCGCGTCATCGGTGAACTCGATCCCCTTGTCGTTCAGTCCGCTCTCTTCCAACTGCTTGGGAAGCAGATACTTCTTCGCGATCTCGGCCTTCTCGCGCTCGGTGTAGCCGGCAAAATCGACGACTTCCATGCGGTCGAGCAGCGGACCCGGGATGTTCTGAATGAAGTTCGCGGTCGCGATGAACAGCACCTCGCTCAGATCGAACGGAATGTTGAGATAGTGATCGGTGAACGAATCGTTCTGCGCTGGATCGAGAACCTCGAGCAACGCCGACGATGGATCGCCTTGATACGACACGCCGAGCTTGTCCACCTCGTCCAGCAAAAAGACAGGATTCCTGGTTCCAGCCTGCTTCATCCCCTGCAGAATTCGACCCGGCATCGCGCCGACGTAGGTGCGACGGTGTCCGCGAATATCGGCCTCGTCGCGCGCGCCGCCCAACGCGATGCGCACGTATTCGCGGCCGAGCGAGTGAGCGATAGACTTCGCGATGGACGTCTTACCCGTACCGGGCGGTCCAACGAACAGGAGAATCGGGCCCTTCGCCATCGCGCGGGATTTGACCTCCTTCTCATCGGTGATCGGCTCCGACTCTGGCTCCTCGCCGAGCGACGGAGTCGCCTCGTCCTTTTCGACGCGAAGCTTCTCGGCGGGTACAGCCCCAGTTTCCTTGACCTCTTCGGCCAGCTGCTGGGCCCGGAGCTGACGAACCGCCAGGAATTCGAGGACGCGGTCCTTCACATCCTGAAGCCCGTAGTGGTCTGCATCCAGAACTTCGGTCGCATGTTTCAGATCGAGGTCATCGTTCGAACGATCGTTCCACGGGAGCTCGGCGATCCATTCGAGGTAGGTGCGGATGACCTGAGCCTCCATGGACTCCCGGCCCGAGCGCTCCAATCTGCCCAGCTCGCGCTCGACCTCCGCGCGGCCTTCCTTGGGAAGGCGCAGCGTGGATAGCTTCTCGCGCAGCTCCTCGACTTCCTTGGACGAGTCTCCGTCGCCCAGCTCCTTCTGGATCGCCTTCATCTGTTCGCGGAGATACATCTCGCGCTGCCGCTCGCCCAGCTCTTCCTGGACCTGGGACTTGATGTCCTCCTGGGCCTCGAGCATCTCGATCTGGCGCTGCACCTGAACCAGCACGCGGCGCAGTCGCTCCTCGACACTCAGTGTCTCGAGAAGGCCCTGCTTTTCTGCCACCGGCAGATCGATGTAGCCGGCAACGAGGTCGGCAAAGCGCCCTGGCTCGGTGACCGATTCCAGGACCTGATGGACGACCTCTTCTGGGAGGCCGCGCTTCTCGCCCAGCTCGCCGGCCCGCTCGCGCGTCTCCTTTTCGAGCGCTTCGAAGGCGGCGTCGTTCTCGTCGACCGGGTTCATCTCCTCGGCGGGAACGACCACGGCGCTCAGGAAGCCCTCGGTCGTGGTGTATTGCAGGGCAGTGGCGCGCTGCTCGCCCTGGAGCAGGAGCTGGACGCCGCCCAGGCCGCGCTGGATCTGCCCGATCCGGGCGATGACACCCATGGAGTAAAGGATGTCCGCCGTCGGCTCGTCGCTGTTATCGCGCTGCGCGACGGCGAAAACGAGCCGGTCGGCCTTGAGGGCTGACTCGATTGCTCGTAAGGTTCCGGGGCGACCCGCCGATATGGGCGAGGTGAGGCCGGGGAACATGACCGTTCCTCTCAAAGGAAGAACAGGGATAGTCTGACGTTGTGCCATGATGGAATTTTCGGATTCGTCGTGGACGCCGAGCGGCAGTTGATCGAGGGATCCGATCGCTTCTGCCATTTGGCGCAAACCGTGAGCCGTATCGCGTGTCTAACGCGCAACGGCCCCGATGACGCTAAATTGCATATTCCGCGCACCAAGTTCCACGCCAGCACGGCAGGATTCTTTATGGTAGCATGCCGGTCTGACGTATGACCGAGCCCGAAAGTCTGCCAAACCGGCCTGACGATGCGCTACGCGCACAGTTGGGTCGTGTGCTCGAGGCCAACTACGAGCTCGATCGGGAGATCGGCCGGGGAGGCATGGGCATTGTTTACCGTGCTCGCGATCGCCGACTCAAGCGTCTTGTTGCCGTAAAGGTCCTTCCACCCGAGCTCGCGTATCGCGCAGATATCCGTTCGCGCTTTCTGCGCGAGGCGGAAACATCTGCACAACTGAGCCACCCGTCGATCGTTCCCATCTATACGGTTGAAGA
>DATNCZ010000129.1:0-2712 GCA_035553335.1 Gemmatimonadaceae bacterium | reverse complement strand
CCGATCGCATTCTGATGGCGACAGCCCGTGACGCTGGTGCGCGGCTCGTGACACGTGACAGACGCATTCTGCAATACGCCGAATCCACGCGCGCACTCGCAGTGCTGGACGCTGGTGGATGAACGACAAAAATCGTCATTCCCACTGTAAGGCGGGAGATGCACCAGCGTCGTCATTCCCGCGAAAGCGGGAATCCATCTGCTGCCGATCAACCTCATGCTGTCATCGCATCCAGAGATCGATAACCTGGATTCCCGCTTTCGCGGGAATGACGAATCGGGAAGCTTTCGCGGGAATGATGTGGCTGATGTCATCATCGCTTCCCGCGCCGGTCAGGTAGATCCACCGACAGCGCCAGTCGCAGCTCGTCTCTCCGCACCGCCAGCACCACACGCGCTCTGCGATTCCATCCGAGCGACGATATCCGCACATCCAGTGTCGCTGCATCCACCACCGCCGCATCGCCGTGCGGATCGCGGCGCCACACGTAACCATGCGGGCGAATTGTCGATGACGCGCGCAGCGCCGATGTAGTTGCGCTCGACGTGAGCGCGATGCACGCGCTGCCGCTCTCGTGTGCCGCGCGTGAGAGTCGCACGTTCTCGGTTCCTTCCGGATCGGCGCCTGCCAGCACGACCACCGCGAATCCGCCCGATCGCAGCAGAGCCTCCGCCGCACGCAGGGCGTGAAGCCGGCTCCCCGGGCGTAGCAGCACGGGCCCCGCATCCCAGAAGGCGCCTGCCATGGTGCCACTACCATCGATCCACACGGCTCGCTCGCCGCCAGCCACGGCGGAGCGGCACGCCGAGCGCAGGACGGCTGTGGCGCCACCACCTGGAGTCCAGACGGACAGCCGTCCGCGCGGAAATCCTCCGCTCGGAAAGATCCGATCCAGCTCGCCGATCCCGGTTGCCACGACCTCGGTCCGGTGACGCTCGAGCGGTGCAGCGTCCGGAAACTTGAGATCGAGCAACTCACGTAGATCACGTAATGCGGATGCGGTGGCCATATCCTCGACTACAGATGTTTATCGGAACGATGCCTGGGAGGCTAGAATATACCGAACAAATACCGAAAGCAAGACTCGGTCCGGCGGCACTGGGGGGTCAAGGGAAACGGAGTTGAGCTACCTGCAGCTACCTGCTGGAGGCGTGGGCCGGGCGCTAAGTTGATGGCTGGCCGTACGCAACAGCCTCGGATCTGGCGACCACCACACGAATGATTCTCGTTACAGCAATCGCGGCGTTGTTCGTCGCGCCCGTCACTGCCACATCAACTCCAGTCACACCAGCTCCAGTCACGCCGCCCCGAACCGCAGCGGCGCCGGCCATCACGTATAACGGCCGCGCGCATCAGCTTCGCGTCGCGCCGCCGAGGCTGGATGGGGACATCACGATGGACGGCAAGCTGGACGAGCCGCAGTGGCAGCAGGCGGCGCGACTCACCGGCTTCTCGCAATTCGCGCCATCGGATGGTGTGCCCGCGGCTGATTCGACAGAAATCCTGGTGTGGTACTCGCCGACAGCGATCTACTTCGGCGTGCGCGCGTATGAATCGCACGAGACCGTGCATCCGAATCTCTCGGATCGCGATCACATAGACGCGGAAGATCGTGTCGAGTTTCTGCTGAGCACCTTCAACGACGGCCGTCAGGCGTTCGTCTTCCAGGTCAATCCGCTCGGCAGCCAGGCCGACGGAACGCTGGTCGAGAGCGGCGCGTCCAACAACACCGCCGGACTCGGAACTACCAACAACACATCCACCGGTCGTGCGCTTCCCGATCTCAGCGCGAATTTCATCTGGCAATCGCAGGGGCGTGTGACGCCGTACGGTTACGAAGTGGAAGTGCGCATTCCATTCAAGAGCATTCGTTATCAGGCAACCGCGACGCAGGACTGGGGCTTCAACGTGACGCGTCACGTGAAGCATTCGGGATACGACGATTCATGGGCGCCGGCCAGCCGCGCGGCTGCATCGTTTCTGGGACAGTCAGGCACGCTCACAGGACTCACCGATCTGCATCGCGGCACCGTGCTGGAATTCAATCCTGAGATCACGCAGACCGCGAGCGGTGCGCAGCGTGCAGCGGGTTACGGTTACACTCTCGATCACACGAACATCGGCGCGAATCTGCGCTGGGGCGTCACGAACAATCTCACGCTCAACGCGACGGCCAAGCCTGACTTCTCGCAGGTGGAAGCGGACGTCAATCAACTGTCGTACGATCCGCGGCAGGCGTTGTTCTATCCCGAGCGGCGTCCGTTCTTCCTGGACGGCATCGAGCAATTCACCGTGCCGAGCAATCTGATATACACCAGACAGATCGTGCAGCCGACGGCGGCCGGCAAGCTCACGGGCAAGCTTGCCGGGATGAACGTCGCGTTCCTGAGCGCATTCGACGATCCGAGCACTTCCGTCACTGGAAGCAATCATCCTGCATTCGCCATCGCACGAGCACAGCGCGATCTCGGCAGCGACTCGCGCATCGGCCTGCTCTATACGGATCGCGAGGACGGTCAGAATTACAATCGCGTCGCCGGCGCGGACACCAGGCTCGTGTTCGGCAAGATATACACGGTGAGCGCGCAGCTGGCGGGGAGCGAGACTCAGCTGGCTGGCAGGAGTTTCGCTGGTCCGTTATGGAATCTCGCGTTCGACCGTAACGGCCGCACGTTCGGTCTCAACTACTCGATCAGAGCGATCGATCCCGAT
>DATNCZ010000128.1:0-2884 GCA_035553335.1 Gemmatimonadaceae bacterium | reverse complement strand
GGTCTCGCTCACTGCGCACACTTCGCACAGCGCCTGCGTGACGATCAGATCCGGCGCCAGTGCGGCGATGGCGTCCTCGTCGAGCAGGTAGAGCGGCTCGCCGCCGTGCGCGAGGCCGCGCACCGCGTCGTCGATCTCGCGTGGAGTCGTCACGCGCGCATCCATCATCGAGCGTGTCACGCGCGGGAGCGTGCGCACGACGTCTGCAGGAAAGTCGCACTCGTGCGTGATACCGACGATGGAATCGCCAGCATGCAGTGCGGCGATGATCTCCGTCGATGCTGGAAGCAGGCTCAGGACGCGCATATGAGTTTTTACGACCTCTCGGGATTCTACCGCACCGGCCCTCTCCACAAGTGCAGTGTAGCGTAGCTGCGCCACGGGCGCCACGCCTGGGAGATCTCGTCCGCGCGGGCAGCGGTCACGCCGCCGAGGTTGTTGCGGAGGACGACGTCTTCTCTGGGGAACGCGTCCGGCCAGCGCAGTGCGCGCATTGCGATGTAATGTGCAGTCCAGCGTCCTATGCCGGGGAGCGCGATGAGCTGCTTCATGGTTGCATCCGGATCGGCGCCGGCGTCGAGTTCCAGGCGCCCGGACGCAACCTCGGCCGCGAGCCCGATGATTCCGCGGGCGCGAGATTGGATGATGCCGTGTGAGGCGATGTCATCCACGGCGAGTCCGGCAACGCGCTGCACGGTTGGCGCGAGGTGCGTCAGACCATCGTGCGGCGTGACGATGCTGTCGCCGAACGCGTTGACGTAGCGACCCGCCAGCGTCGTTGCTGCCCTTACCGTGATCTGCTGGCCAAGTATCGCGCGCACCGCAAGCTCGAAGCCGTCGAACGCGCCCGGTACGCGCATGCCTGGATTTGCTGCGACCACATCGGTCAGCAACGGATCGCGCATCAGCTGAGCGGAGATGATGTCGGGGCGAGCACTCAGGTCGAACATGCTGCGCAACCTGGTCAACAGTGCCGGGAGAACCGGCATGAGCGAGCGTGTGAGCTCGACCAGCAGCACGCGTCGCTGCGGCATGTGCCGCACGTGAATCCAACCCGTGTGGCTGCCGAGTCGTATGGTGCGCGAGTAGGAATCGTCATGCACGCGCTCGACCCCTTGCGACGCTCTCAGGCGAAGAAAGTCGAGCATGCCTGTCCAGTCGAACGGGGGCCGATAGGCCAACTGCAATGCGAAGGTGTCGGTCGGTACCGCGCTTACAGATGACTCACTCGCAACCTTGCGCAGGCGCGTCGGTGGAATTCCGTAACGGCCGCGGAACGCGTCGTTGAAACGACGCAGGCTCGAGAATCCGCTCGCGAACGCCACTTCCGTAACGGGAAGTGCCGTCTCCGTCAACAATTGCTTCGCCAGCAGGAGGCGGCGCGTCATCACGAGCTCCATCGGTGATACGCCGAGCTCCTTGTGGAGGATGCGCCGAATCTGGCGTGAGCTCCAGCCGAACTTCGCGGCGACCTGCTCGAGACCGGCACCGTTGTCGAGCATGCCTTCCTCGATGCGATACGCAACGAGGTTGGCGATGCGATGCGCGTCATCCACTGGCGCGTTGCCTGGCGCAAGCTCCGGCCGGCAACGCAGACACGGCCTGAACGACGCCTTCTCCGCAGCTTCAGCGCTGTCGAAGAAACGGCAGTTGGCAGCCCTGGGTGTCCGTGCGGTGCAGACAGGGCGGCAATAGATCCCGGTCGACGTGACACCGACGTAGAACACGCCGTCGAAGCGGGGATCGCGCGCAGTGAAGGCGGTGTAGAGTGCCGCCGGGTCCGTGGTCATGCCATATCATAGCACGATCCCTGCGGTACGACTAGCCATTTTCGGACATCGAATCATCCACCGCTGGCCGAGGGGTCAAGGGCGTGGTATGATCCCGTAAGAGGTGGCGGGTGGGTGTCCGAAAATGGCTGGTATCGCCCATCGATACATCAATAACGGAAGCGCATCGTGAAGAGACAGCAGATGCTGGCGCGCCTGGATTCGGCCTGGAAGGACTTCGAGGAATCGTACGCCGGACTGTCGGAATCGCAGTTGAACATTCCGCGCGTCACCGGCGAGTGGTCGGTTCGTGACATAATCGCGCACGTGACATGGTGGGAAGAGGAAGCGCTCAAGCATCTGCCGGTAATTCGCGCGGGGGGTGCATCGCCGCGCTATTCGGTGACGTACGGCGGCATCGACGCATTCAACGCCATGATGACCGAGCAGCGCAACGCGCTTTCACTCGCTGAAGTACTACGGCAACATGATGAAGTGCACGCCCGGCTCGTCGATTACGTCGCCGCGGCGCCGGAAGAGCTGTTCGCGCGCGAGACTCGATTCCGGCGACGTCTGCGATGGGATACTTACGGCCACTATCCCGTGCACGCCGGCGCGATCCGCGCGTGGCGTGCACGGACTGAGAGCATCGCTCAGTGATCTGACCGGGGAGGCGGCACAATGGTGTCGATCGCGTCGAGATCGGCGTTGCTCAACTCCCATCCTGCCGCGGCTACGTTGGCCGTCACCTGTTCGGGCGTCGTCGCGCCCGCGATTACGGAAGCGACCACGGGACGCGCGAGCAGCCAGGAGAACGCGAGCTCGAGAAGCGTATGTCCACGTGATTGCGCGAAGGCGCGCAGCTCTTCGACCAGCTCGAGTCTGGCATCAGTCAGTTGCGCAGCGCGCGGTCCGCTCGCCAACCGGCTCCCCTGTGGCGCCGGTTGACCGAGACGGTACTTGCCCGTCAGCAGTCCGCTGGCCAGAGGAAAGAACGGTACGAACGCGACGTGTACGCGTTCGCATTCAGCGAGCACTTCGACTTCCGGATCCCGGTGCAGGAGACTGTACTCGTTCTGAACGCTCACGAAGCGCGCGATGCCGCGATCCTGCGA
>DATNCZ010000127.1:0-2208 GCA_035553335.1 Gemmatimonadaceae bacterium | reverse complement strand
CTCACGGCGTTGAACGTGCGCGCCGCCGTGCCGCTGGGAATCCTGTCCGGGCTGCTGCAATTCGTCCCGATGGCGGGGCCGATCATCAGCGCCGTGCCGGCAATCGCGATGGGCTTCGTGGATTCGCCTGAAAAGGCCGCGGCGGTGCTGGTGGCGTTCTACATCATCCACTTCCTCGAAAGCCACCTGCTGATCCCGCTCCTCATGAAAGAAGGAGTGAATCTGCCACCTGTTCTCACGGTGCTCACGCAGGCCGGAATGGCGCTCGCGTTCGGTGTGATGGGACTGTTCGTCGCCGTTCCGTTGCTCGTGCTGGTGATGATCCTCGTGAAGATGTTGTACGTCGAGGACGTGGTCGGCGATCCGACGCCGTTGCCATTCGTTTCAGAGCCGCCACCGCATCCGGATGAAGTGACGGGATAGGATGACGGACGAGACGCCGCAGACCCGGGGCGAACACAGAGGATCGCCGCTTCCGTTGTACGAGCGGTTCCCCGCTCTTCGCGCGATTCCTCGCGTCTCGCTGTGCGTGCTGCCGTCGCCGGTCGATCGTGTCACGGTGGACGGCACGGAGATCTGGATCAAGTCGGACGGTCTCAACGCCGCGGTGTGCGGCGGCAACAAGGCTCGCGCGCTCGAGTTTCTGCTCGCCGGCGTCGGTAACGGTGACACGGTGCTCACGATGGGCGGCGAGGGATCGACGCACGTACTGGCAACTGCGATGCACGCGCGCAGGCTTGGCGCGCACGTCATCGGCATACGATGGCGACACGACATGAATCATTCGGCGTACCGTGTCGCCGACATGATCTCCGACGAATGCGTATCGTCGCCCGTGTACGGCGGCGCGACGCGCGCGTTGCTCGCCGCGCAGCTTGCCCGGCTCACTCGGCAATGTCACTACGTGCCGCTTGGCGGATCCACGCCGCTCGGAGTTCTCGCGCACGTAAACGCCGCACTGGAGCTTGCGGAGCAGATCCGCACGGGAGAGCTGCCGATGCCAGCGCGAGTAGTCGTACCGCTCGGCAGCGGCGGAACCGTGGCCGGCCTGTCACTCGGATTCGCAATTGCCGGACTCGAGATCGCGACGATCTGCGTGCAGGTAACTCCCGCGGTCGTCGCGAACAGACTTCACGTGCGGCGTCTGATCTCACGAACCGCGCGCCTCATCGAACGAACGACCGGAGAGCGCATCCCGCGCGTTCCTGCGCATCTGCTCGGCGTGGTGCGCGACGCGTACGGTGGTGCGTACGGCAGACCACTTCCCGCTGCAACCGCTGCTGCGCGCTCGCTCGCCGCGAGCTCGGGCATTCAACTCGATGACACGTATTCCGCAAAGGCATTCGTGGTAGCACTGTCACTCGCGCGCACCGCAAGCGGAACCACGCTGTTCTGGAACACGTTCGATTCGCGTCTGCTCTGAAGTTTCATTGCTCGTACGCTCAGCATACATGTGCCGAATGGGCGCGGCTCTTGCAAAACATTTCGTGCGTCACAGATCAACCTTTCCGGGGAGGTTCAGATGGCAGCACGCAAGACATCACGGTCAGGGCGGAAGTCTTCCGCTCACAAGACCTCAGGACGCAAGTCGAGCCGGAAGTCTTCCGGCAGGAAGTACAGCAAGAAGGCAAGCTCGACCGTAGGCAGCGCGATGCGCCGGCGCAAGCACGGGACGCTCAAGACCCGCGGCGGACGCAAGGTCACGAGCCGCAAGCAGGCAATCGCGATCGGAATCAACGAAGCGCGAGAGAAGGGCGAGAAGACGCCGCGCAAGCGCACGTCGAAGACGTCATCCCGCAAATCGAGCTCACGCAAGTCGGCTTCGCGCAAGTCGGCGGCGCGGACCAGCAGCAGAAAGAAATCGACCGGTCGCAAATCTTCTGGCCGGAAGTCAACGGGCAGGAAGTCGTCAGGCCGGAAGTCGAGCAGCAAGTCATAGCGGTCGTCATTCCCGCGAAAGCGGGATCGGTGTCATCGATCCTTAATCACAACGGTGGCACGAAGCGAAGCGGCAGGAGATGGTCCCCGCTTCCGCGGGGATGACGAAAATCCTGGGATGACGAGTCCCGGATGACACGAGGGAGGCCGGTCGAACGGCCTCCCTTTTGGTTTCCGCCAGTTGAAGCGCCAGCCGCTGGCCCGCGGCGGAATCTTGCGCAAATCATCTGTTGAGCATCGCGCGACCTTGTTGCAAATTGAGCCGATGAA
>DATNCZ010000126.1:0-16633 GCA_035553335.1 Gemmatimonadaceae bacterium | reverse complement strand
CGCTTTGCATCTGCGTCGAGTACTGCAAAGATATCGTTCGGTATCGCGACCCGCACACGCGCATCATCCGGAAGCCGGTCCGGAAGCACTTCCTCGATGAGGGGCGTGCTCGACCACTCTACCGTGTCCAGGTTGGCGCCCCGCGGCGCGGTATCGTCGAGCTGCCACGCAACGATGAAGCGATCGGTTCCGAGCGCGCTGTGCAGCACGCTGCCCGTATCCTCACCGTAGAAATTCGTGCGATATTCCACCGCGCGCGCGCCGAGCTGCATCAGATTGAGATATGCGTTGCGCGCCACCAGAGGGTCGTACGTCCAGTACATCTTGCGCACGCCGATCTCGAGCAGGAGATCGCGCTGATATGTCTTGAGCCTCTTCCCGAGACCCATATCACGCGCGCCGACACGTACCGCAAGCATGTCGGACCAGTGCGCAAGTTCGCCGTCGCGAACGCCCGTAATACCGAAAACGAAGCCGAGCATGGAGCCATCGGGGGCGAATGCCGCAGCGGTAACGCCACCCACTTCCTGGGCGATGCGCAGAATGATGCTCGGCACCACCTCGGCGAACTGACTGCCCCACGTTTCACGCTCGATGACGACGCACTCATCGTATTCGGGCAGCGTAGCGACACGGCGGATGGTGATGGATTCGGCGCTTTCGCGCGAGCCCACGGTGAAAGTCGGCTTGGAGGACATCTTCGCCTTCAAATCTAGCTATCAGGACCCGGTGTGCTCAGACGAGCGGCTCGGCCCTGGGGATGATGCCGTAGGAACGTGCGTTCTTGTAGGCACGGTGACCGGGATCCCGCCAGTCGGTGTCTATGACGCTGTAATACGCTGTGTTGCGTACGCGGCCGTCCACGATCATGTGCTGGCGCAGCGTGCCCTCGTAGGTGCCACCGATCCGCTCGATCGCGGCTCTCGATCTGGTATTGCGTACGTCGGTCCTGATCTCGACCCGCAGCGCGCCCCAGACGTCGAACGCCTGCTGAAGCATCAACGCCTTTGCCTCACCGTTGATGCCGGTGTGCTGACGGTCGGGCCGCAGCCACGTCCAGCCAACCGCGAGGCGCCTGTCGTTGGGGCTGATGTCGGCAAAACGCGTGGAGCCTAGCACTTCGCCGGTAACACGATCAGTCGTTACGAAGGGAATCGTCTCACCGGCCGCCTGCTCGGCCAGTGCGGTTTCTATATATGTCCTGATGTCGGCGATCGTTTGCATCGGCTGAGTCGTGGTGTGCTCCCATATCTCAGGGAAGTCAGCCGCCTTGAATAATGCTTCAACGTGATCCAGCGTCATTGGTATCAGCCGGACACGACTTCCTTCCAGCGTTACCGGGCCGACGCGCATGGGGAACTGCTCGACGTACCGCACGTGCTCTGTCATCTACTGCCCACTCTCCAGTGTCTTGAAATGATCTTCCTACGCTAACTGCCGCGTCGCATCGTCGGGCCGGCGTCGCGCCAACCAGGCCCGCCACGCTACCGCTTTTCCCCAAGGCGGTAACGTTGGATGGTATGCGTCTCCACATCCTTCTCCTGCCAGTACACACGCTTGAGCTCGCCGCGAGCAAACATCTCCGCCTGATCGCTGTGGAACGGGGAATCCTCGCGCGAGCTCTCTCCATAAGCGAGTACGGAGTAAGCCTCTGGCTCGTTGTCGAACTCCACCGCGAGAATCCAGCCGTCGCCGCCGTTTGCTTCGCGCTTGCCGTCAGGGTCGTCCTTGTACCACAGAACGCGGAAGCATCCGATGTCACCGTTGCAGCCACCAACCGGGACGTCGACCTTTCCGATTCGTACGCGATGCACGTCGCCCCACGCGACGTCCGGAGCTCCGAAGCGTCGCGTCGTCTCCTCCACGGCCCACTTGAACGCGTCGACCGAGCGATCGGGAAAGCGAATCCCGCTTGGCGTCGACGCGGGCTGCTTCGCGGTCCACTGCACGGCATACATCGTGTCGGGCCGAGTGTGATCGATGTACTTCCGCCACCACATCTCGAACAGCACTCCGCCGCGACTCGCGGGTGCGACCGTCTTGTCCCAGCTGGCGATCATGTCGATCGCCTGGGCAACATCCGGTGACGGATTGGACGCGCGGACTTCCCTGACCAGATCGTCACGAACGCGATCCGCGAGCAGCATCCTGTACGAGTGCTTGAGCGCAAGCACATCCTGCAGGTTCAACTTGCGATCGTTGTCGATCAGGCTGAGTGCAAGCTGTTGACGCAGACCGAGCCGCGGCTCGGGGAAGTACGCTGGGTATTTCGAACGGTCCAGCGGTTGCCGGAGATTGGTGAAGTACGGCGGGTCATTGGAATTCTCTACGTAACCACCCTTCGGGTTGAGCAACTGCGGCAGCGAGTCGAACGGTATGTAACTGGTCCACGCTTCCGACGTACGGGTGATGGGTACCGCGGCCGTATCACCGCCACTCGGCAGCGGGAGCTTCGGTATCGACGCGTTCCACACGTAGAGAATGTTGCCAGCACGATCCGCGTAGGTGAAGTTGGAAGTGATGCGCGCCCTCATGCGCATAGCGTCCTTCCACTCGGCGAGAGAGTGCGATCGCATCATGCGCAGGAACTGCTCGCCGCCGCGCACATCACCATCGCCAGCCGCCTTCAGCACGTAGATCTTGCCATTGCCACGGTAGATAACCGGACCCAGCGTGGTGCGAAACGATTCGCGCGTCTCGCTCGAAAGGCCGTTGCCGTTCCGGAACTCCACGGTCGTCAGCTGGCGCTGCAACGGAATCGACGCGCCATCGAGCAGGTAGTGATCCACCTGCGTCGAATCGACGTCGAGCGAGTATATCTGGGAAAGCAGCGGCGAATTGTTTGTCGTCGACCACCCGAGATCGCGATTGAAGCCTCCGACGACTCCGAACGGGCTGCCGATGCGGAAGTCGCCATAGAAATCCAGCACTCCAGGCACCGTGAGCTGCGCCTCGTAGTAACCGGAATTCCAGTTCAGATGCGGGTTGCGCAACAGAATCGCGTGTCCCGATTTGGTGCGGCTCGGCGCGAAGGCCCATGCATTGGAGCCCTCGTCCGGCGGATCCTGGCCGCCCGCGATCGGTGACGCAACTGCAACTTCGCGGTCGGCGTTTCTGCCGCGGCGCGCCTTGGGATCGATCCTGTCGAGGAACCGCGCAGCCTCACGCGCTGACGCGCCCGACACTTCGTGCGCAAGTACATCGTAGCCGGTGAAACGCGGTGCGAATCCCGCTGGAAACTCCTCCGGGTGCAACTCGATGTAACGATTCACGCCCTCGGCGAATCCATCATAAATCGCGCGAGTATCCGTATCGAGCGTTGGATAGCCGCGAACGGCGGCCTCGTATGTCAGACGTGCGTTGAAGTCGCCTTCAATGCTGTCGCGTCCGAACCAGCGACCCATCTCACCCCGCGAGTGCAGCAGCCCCATCGCGACGCGAGCACCGTAATCTTCGATCTGAACGTACCCCAGGCCATAGCCAGCCGCCTCCATGTTATCTGCACGAATGTGCGGCACACCGTGTTCGGTGCGCCGCACCTCTACGTGCTTCGCGATGTCTGGCGGACCCGTCTGTGCCTCCACGATCGTGGAGGCACAGACGAAGAGCGGAACTGCAAGGAGCGACCGCATGGAGCCTTGCCACGATGCCGAATGCATCACGCGTTGCGGTCAGTGCAGGTCTGCGCAGAGGGCAGATTTGGATTGTTCTGCTCCGCCTGCGGAACAGGGAAGTTCACGTCCGTACCGTAATTGCCGCCCTTGTGCCACGCGCCCGTCGGGAAGACCGACTCGGCCGGTCTGTTGTAGAACTTGATGAGTCGGCGCATGTCGCCAACACGATGTCCCGTGGAGAACAACCAGAATGCACGCTCCCGGAATATCAGGTCGACGCGTGCCGCGTCTGTACCGGGGTCCGTCAGCGTCGCCGGAAGTCCGGCGACACCGCCTTCACTGCGCGCCTGGTTGAGCTTGGCGATCGCGCCGGCGGGATTGCCGGCGCGGAATGCTGCCTCGGCTTCGATCATGCGCGCTTCGACACCGCCAACGATCGTCACCGAAGCGTCGCGCGTCGGCCAGATCATCTGTACGAATAGCGGAGTCGATCCGTCGTCTCGCGTGCTGAACGTGGCGCCGATCGCCTTGCACTTTGTATCACCACCCGTGCAGATCGGTACCCGCGGATCGTTCGCAGTGGCGAAGTTCAGACCGTTCGTGCCTTCACCAGTGCTGACACTGTAACGGCGTGCGATGTTGTTATAGCTCCACATCTGGTTGTCGGTCGTTGCCTGCGAATGCAGATTCTGGTACACAAAGCTGGTTGGCACGCCCGCCACTGCCACAGCAGCGTCTGCCGGCCTGTCGAGATTGAGCAGGATCCGGCCGCGCGTCACCATGAGCGCATCCTTCACCCGCAGATCGGCAGCGGACGTTCCCGTGATCAGCGCGATGCCACTGTCTGCGTGCGCGAGCGCAAGCTTGAACGCATCGGTCGTCGACATCGGCGAGCCGTACACTTCCGTGCCGTTGCTGATGGTGCTCAGTATGAGACCGTTGCAGTAATTCTCGCCGATCACGTTTTCCACGTACGCCTGAACGAAATACATCTCGGCGATGTCCGACGGCGGACCGCTTGGACTGTACTTCTGCAGCAGCTGCACCGCCTGCGTTGCCGACAATCTCGCCCGGTGCAGCATCCGGTCGACGTCCGTAAGAAAACTGTTCGATGGATTGATCACGCGCTCGTCCACCGACTGGCGGTCGATGAACGAGTCGCCGTTGTTCCACTCGTCGGCGAGCAGGCCGCTCAGAAGGAACAATCCTTCCGAGCCGGTACTGCCACCGCTGGTTGCTGAATTGAGTCGTGCTATCGCGCCGTACCGGACTGCCGAGGCACCGGCAGCGGACTGCACGTCGCTCGGATTGATGACGTCCGGATCTGTAACCTTCAGTACGTCAGCGACGTTGCAAGCGGCAAGCGCGAGCGTACCAACAACCGCGAGCGGCGCTGCCCAGCGCAGCACGAAGCTGCGCGAACGTATTGTCATTTGTGAAGTCATTGGAGGTGTCATCCTAGAAGCCGATGGAGAAGCGAAGCATGTAGTACGTCGGCGGACCGAAAGCCTGGAATTCCGAAGGTGCGTCGCCCGTCGTCGCAAAGGCTTCGGGATCGACACCGCTGTACTTGGTCCAGACAATACCGAGGTTACGTGCTGCGAGCGTGATGGCCAGGTTCCGACTGTGGAGAATCTTGTTCGCGATGCGGTCCGGCGCGTTGTATGTCACGTTGAGCTCGCGGAAGCGGATGAAATCGCCGGGCTCGATGAAGCCGCCCACAGTGCGACTCGGTGTCTCTCGCACTGCCACGGTGCGCGCCTGCTCGAACAACGATGACGCAGGATTGATCAGACCGGAGCAGTTGTTGCGGCTCGCGCAACGAATGCGCTCGGTATTGTTGTAGATCTTGTAGTCACCCTTGTAGTCGAACATCGCTTCCACACGGAACAGACGATGGAAGAACTCGATGCCGTTGGTCATCGCCAACTGGTATTTCGGCATGGAGTTGCCGAGGTACGCGGCGGTATCGCCCACGGTGACCTCGCTCAGCGTCGGATCCTTGTTGTACTCGATGACACCGTCGTGATTCTTGTCGCTGTAGCTGAGGATGGGCTTGGTCCACCAACCGTTGAGCGGGTATCCCTCGCGATCCTGAAGCGTCGAGCTCAGCACGATCGGAGGCACGCCGCCCAGGCTCACGAGCTCGTTGGTGTTGGTCGATCCGTTGAACGTGATGTCCCAGCCGTATCCAACGTGCTGGATCGGTATCAACGTGACCAGCGCCTCCCAACCCTTGTTGCTCACATGCCCGAGGTTCTCGAGACGTGCAGTGGTTCCGGTGCCGAGTGACGGCGGCAGAACGCGACTGACGAGCGCGTCCTTGGACTGCTTGCTGTAGTACGTGATCTCGCTGGATATCCGGCCGCCGAAGAACGTTCCGTCCGCGCCAAGCTCGAACTCGGAAGACCGCTCCGGCTTGAGGTTCTGGTTGCCGAGCGCCGAGAAGACCAGTGCGGGCGCATTGCCACTGGAGGTAAGCGCGTTGGTAGCCGTGTAGTACTGGACCGCGTCGGTGGTTCCCGGCTCGACACCGGATGCACCGTACGCACTGCGCAGACGCAGCTGATTGACCCAGCTGAACTTCGGGAAGAACGACTGGTTCGAGATCACCCACGACGCGGACACCTTGGGATACAGAACAGTCTTGAAGTTCGCACCGAATGCGCTGTTGCGATCCGAGCGCACCGCGCCTGTCAGGAACAGGTTGTCACCGAAAGCAAGGCGCTCTTCGAGGAACGCGCCGAGTGTGCGGGTCTCGGTGGTCGACTCGTCGGCGGTGAGTGTACCTGCGCCGGTGATCGTCGTCGCGCCGGGAGAGAGGTGAATGCCCTGTGCGCCATTGCGATCGAACAGACTGCGAACGAACTGAAGTCCGACCGTGGTGGTCGAGCCGACAGCGTCGTTGATCTTGTGCGTCGCGCTGCCGCTCAGGTTCGCCGTGTATGTGAAGAAGTTGGTACGATTGTCGATCTTGAACCCGAGCCGGCTGTCGCCGCCCAGATTCGGGCACTCTGCGAAACGGCAGAGCTGCGTGTCCGTGCGGTTGATGTAGTCCAGGCCGAGATCCGCGCGGACCGTGAACCAGTCGGTCGGACGCCAGTTGGAGTTGCCTCCGGTGATGACGCGCTGGATCGCCTGATTGGTGTAGACCTGGTAGATGTCGCGTGGCGTGATCTGGCGCCAGCCGTACAAGGTGTCGCCGGTCGCCGGATTGATGTTGTACTTGAATCCCGGTCCCGCGTACGTGTTGCCGGCGACTCCCTCGGTTCCCGAGTCATCGCTCGTTGGGAGTCGCAGGTTCTGCGATATGTAGCCCGTGTTGAAAGCGAGATCGAACTGCGGACTGAGCGCCATGTTGAAGTTGGCCCGGGTCGAGACCTTGCCCATGTGATTCGGGTCGGCCGCTTCCGGGCGAAGCTTGAGATTGTGCGCCGCGAGATAGGCCTGGTCGAACTCGGGTACCTTGAGGACGCCGTCCTCGCTCTCCCACTGGCCGCTCATGAAATAGCGAACCGCTGGTGATCCGCCGCTCAACTGCAGCCCGTGCGCCTGGCGATAACCTGCCCCGTTCGGCGTCGATTGAGGATCCTTGTAGAGATTGTAGCTGGTCACACTGTCCTGCGTGCACGTTCCGTAGGCCTGGGCGGTCAAATAGCAATTCACCCTGTTGGACACACTCGACGTCGTCGCCGGAGTCTTGCCCGTCGTCCATCCGGTGTACGCGTCCGGATAGGTGTTGTTGTCGACGTGTACGCCCTGCTCGGTGAAGTACTTGAGCTCCGTCTTTCCGGAGGTGCCGTGCTTCGTCGTGATGACGATCACGCCGTTGGCCGCGTCGGTGCCGTACAGCGTCGCCGCTGACGGGCCGCGAACTACTTCGATGGAAGCAATTTCTTCAGGATTGATGTCGTCGATTCTGTCCGGCGTCGTTCCACCCACGCTCAGTGTAGATGATCCGGTCGTGCCCTCGACGCGAACTCCGTCGATGACGTAGATCGGATTGTTGGAGAGTGACAGGGAGCTCGTTCCGCGAATGCGGATGCGCGATCCGCCGCCCGTGTTGAGACCGGGTGTCACCTGAACGCCGGCCGCTCGCGAAGTGAGCAGATCCGCCACGTTCGCCACGGCCTTGGTCTGAACATCCTTGGCCGCGTCGATCTGCGCGATCGCGTTACCGACCTCGATCTTTCGCTGCTGGCCCGTCACGGTCGTCACGACCCCTTCGAGCTTGGTCGCGACCGCTTCGAGCGCGAAGTCGACAGTTGCCGACTGAGCGTCGGTGATGGTGACTGACTGCTGTTGCTCTGCGTAGCCGATGCGCAGCGCGCGCAACCTGTACGTTCCCGGCTTCAGACCGGAAATCCTGTACGCGCCGCTTGCATTGGTCGATGCGCCAAGGTTGGTCCCCGTGACCGTCACGTGCGCGTCGGGAATCGGCTGGGTCGTGCCCCTCACCGTCACGTGTCCCGTAACGGTTCCCGTCTGGGCTGCAGCTACCCCAGCGAACGACACAAGCAGCACGAACGCGCCAATCGCGCCGCGACAGCGGGCGCGAAGCAGATCAGTAATCATGTCAGATGTCCTGTTGAGAGGGAGCGAGCGTACAAGGGCTGGCAGCTAACACCATTTCTCCGCGGTAGAGGGTCGCTTCGTGCATCGCCTGTCGTCAAGAACATATCGAAAAAGGGTTGCAGAATTTGCAACTCTGTCCCATCAATTGTCTTAACGCGGAATTAACATCGTATGGCCTGTCCAGTCGCGCAAGGACGGGTTTTTGTCCCGGCTTCCACGAAAGCACCGGATTCGCTCATCACGGCAATCGCTCCCGTGCGTATATCGGGGGATGCGGTTAGAGTTCTAGAGTTTGCAACAGGGTTGCATTCACCTGTCACGAGAAGAACTGTGCTGAAAAAGAGCATGAGCGTCCTGGAGCTGTTTTCGCCCAGCCTTCGCGAGGTCGGCGTGGTGGAGGCGGCCAACCAGCTCGGACTTTCCAAGGGAACGCTGTCGCGCTGGCTGAGCGCGATGGAGGATGCGGGATTCCTCGATCGCGACCCGGTTTCGCTGCGCTACCGGCTATCGGCCCGGCTCGCAGTCATCGGCGAGCTGGCGCGCGACGCCACGAGCCTTCAGCGGCTCGCGATTGCCGAGCTGCAGTGGCTCGCGGCTACGACGGGTGAGACTTCCAATCTGGCGGTGCTGGTCGGGGCCGAAGCGATGAACCTTTCGGCGGTCGAGAGCCCGCGCCCGATCATGCATACGGGTTGGGTCGGTCGCCGGCTTCCGGTGCACGCCACCGCCGCGGGCAAGTCGTTGCTGGCCTGGCACGCGCCGGCGGAACTGCGACGACTGCTGCCGGCGCAGTTTCCAAAGCTCGCCGCGCGAAGCATCACGAACCTGGACGACTTTCTCGAAGAGCTGGCGACTGTGCGCGAGCAGGGCTATTCAGTTGCGTGGGCCGAGATGGAGGACGACCTGGCGGCCGTCGGCGCGCCGGTCCGGAATCACACGGGCCTGGTGGTCGGCGCGCTGACCATCGGCGCGCCGATCTCCAGAGTTCCTGAAGACCGGCTCAAACTCTGCAGCGAGGCGGTGTTGAAGGCTGCCAACTCGCTATCGGAGCAGCTGGGCTACCGGAGCGAATTCACGGTGTAATGACGGATCCACTCACTCGTCATTCCCGCGAAAGCGGGAACCCACCGTCTGTCGTCATTCCCGCGAAAGCGGGAATCCATCTGTTGCCGACCAGCTTCGTGCTGTCATCGCATCCCGAGATCGATAACATGGATTCCCGCTTTCGCGGGAATGACGAATTGGGTTGTCGACCAGCTTTTCATCGTCATCGCATCCAGAGACCCATAACATGGATTCCCGCTTTCGCGGGAATGACGACCTTCGGAGCCCGCTGCTGCCGGAATGACGATTGCATCATGACGCGACGTGAAGCTACTTACGGCACCGGCGTGCCGACGCGCTTGAGTGCGCGTCCTGGCAATGCCCCGGTGTACGTTCCGCCGTCCACAGCTGGAACTCCGTTCACAAGTACGTAGCGCATTCCGACCGCGAGAAGCGTCGGCTGTTCGTACGTCGACCTGTCCGCCACTGTCTTTGGGTCGAAGACTATGACGTCGGCATAGTTCCCGACTGCAAGCGTCCCACGATCCTTGATTCCCAGCGTCTGCGCGGTGAGCGCGCTGCTCACGTGTACTGCCTGCGGAAGCGTGAGAACGTGACGCGTGTACACGTACTCGCGCAGCTTCCTCGGAAACGTGCCGTACTTTCTCGGATGACCGCCCGACCCGTCGGAGCAGGTGCTCACCCACGGTTGCTTCATGAAGTTGTCGATGTCGGAGTCCTTCATGTTGAACGACGCGACGCTGGCGTCGCCGCTCTTCACTATCTCTATCGCTTCGTCGATCGGCGAGCGGTTGTGCGCCCTGGCAGCCTGATCCAGTGTCCTGCCACGCAGGCCAGCGGTCGCACCGGTATCGCGCTCGGTCGTGATGAGCAAGGCAGCAGCTCCGCCACGCCGCCGCAGATTGTTCTGCATGTCCGCGACGAGCCGCGCATGCGTTGGCGCATCCGCAATGCGAGCGAGCAGCGAGTCGCGCCCACCCTCCTCGGCCCAGCGCGGCAGAAGCGACGCACCGACGCTGGTGCCGGAAGCGGTATATGGATACTGACACGCGACAACATCGATCCCTGCCTTGCGCGCATTGTTGATGAGGGCGATCACGGTGTCGCTCTGACCCCAGACATCGGTGCCCAGCGCCTTGATGTGCGAGATGTGGATGCGCATGTGCGCCTCGCGGCCGATGCGAATCGCTTCGTTCACTGCGCCGATGAGTCCCACCGTGTAGGAGCTCTCGTCGCGGAGATGCGTGTCGTAGATGCCACCGCGCTGTGCCGCAACCTTGGAGAGCTCGATCACTTCCTCCGTCGAGGCGTAGCTTCCGGGCGCGTAGTAAAGACCAGTTGAAATACCAAGTGCACCGCCGTCCATTCCGCGGGCCACGAGCGCGCGCATGCTGTCCATCTGTGCAGGCGTCGGCTTTGCGTCGGACATTCCGAGCACATGTCCGCGCACAGATCCCTCGCCGATGAACATCGCGGCGTTGGTCCCGATCCCCTGCTGCTGCCACCTGTCGAGCGTCTTTCCCACGTCGAGCGGACTGGATCCGTCATTGCCGGTCATGACGGTCGTCACGCCCTGCATGAGATAGTTGACATTGCCATGTCTCGCGGGACTGGACAGATCGGACTCGGCATGAGTATGCGAGTCGATGAAGCCGGGCGCGACGATCAGGCCCCTGGCGTCGATTGTTCGGGCGGCGTGAATGTGCGCCGCCGTCGCATTCCCGACGAAAACGATACGATCCCCGCGAATCGCGACGTCCGCCGCTCGGCCGGGACTGCCAGTTCCATCCACAACCGTGCCACCGCGGACGAGGATGTCCGCCGAGTCCGTCGCTTGTGCGTGTGCGACCGACGCGGAAGCGGACGCAGCAGCGACGCTGGCGCAGATTACGGACGCAAGCAGAGTTGCAGGGCGAAAATTCGGCATGTTGTCGGCCGCAAGTGAATTGTGGAAGCAGTCGTCGCGGCTGCATCACAGCCGCAACGACATCGTCCTGTTCGGGCCAAATATTGCGCGATTGGTCAGTTTTGCGCTAGGCGACAGAATTTGCAACCGAGGGGAGAGGCTGGAAGCTATCCAACCTATGATCTCGTCACGACCGCAATCTCTATTGCATTTCGAGAGAAAGGCAGGGATGCATCCCTGCCCCACATTCGCGTACCGTCTTTGCTGGTGGAGAGTGCCGTTGGTTTCCGAGATCGATAACACCAACACCAGTGGCTGAGGATTCCCGCACCGACTCGCGCACCGATCGCCCGCGAAGGTGGGGCGCGGATGCATCCGCGCCTGTCACTTCAATGAGCATCCTACCGAAGGCTGGAAAGGATCCAACCTGTAATCTCGTCATTACCTCGATCTCGATTACCTCAATCTGGATGGTATCGACCTCGACTGCATTCATGTCGATGGGATCGATCTCTATGGCATTGATACGGATGGCATCGATCTCTATGGCATCGATCTCGATTGCATCTAGAGAGAAAGGCAGGGATGCATCCCTGCCCCACATTCGCGCACCGTCTTTGCTGGCGGAGCGTGCCGTTGGTTTCCGAGATCGATAACACCAACACCAGTGGCTGAGGATTCCCGCACCGATGGCCCGCGATGGTGGGGCGCGGATGCATCCGCGCCTGTCACCTAAAATGAGCATCCCGGCCAGATCTGCCAGAACGACGACGAGATCCAATCAGCCTCGCCCGCCGGACCGAGATGCAATCAGCTGGGCTTGCCGAAATGAATCCGACTTTCCAAACCGAAACCAGCCCAGCCCGCCGCACACACTCCTTACCTCGGCACCGCGATCTTTGCCGGCATCACCTTCAGCCGGCTGCTCCGCCTGGATCTCTTCGCTCCAGTCATGTAAGAATCGAACGTCACCTGCTGCGATGAGGTGAGCACCGCACGAACGTCGCTCATCTCGCGATCGTTGATCGTGGCGGCGCTATCCGCGCCGATCTTTCGCGCAGCTTTCATGGCGGGCGCGTGCTTCTCGTGGATCGACTTTACCTGTGCCTTCTGTGATTCGGTGAGGTGAAGATCCGTCCACATGGCGGGTTTGGCGCGGCCGTAGGTGTGGATTGACTGGGCGCTCATCGAGCTGGTGCTGATGCTGGCGCTGATGCAGCAGGCGACCACGGCGAACAGAATTCGGCTGAGTGTCATGACTTCTCCCTTGTGAAGATGGAGCGCGGTCGATCCGCGCGGGGAGAATATCTGTCGGTTCGTTGCATTCAGACCGGCGAAAAAACGACGCGGGCAATCCAATATGGACGGCCCGCGTCTGGTGCAGCTACGTCAAGGAACTTGGCTGTCGGAACTACAACGTGTTGGCTGGCTTCACCGGCTGCGCGGGCTTGGGGCCCATTCCGGGACGGAATCCGCGACCGCCCATGCGGCCCTTCATGTGCACGTGCGCGCTGTCCATCTTCTGCTGCTGTTCCGGAGTAAGTATCGCGCGCATCTCCGCCATCTGCTGCTTCATCACGCCCTGCATCGGCGCCATATCGGCCTGGAGCTTGGCGCGCGCGGCCTTCATTGCCGCGGTGTCGTGGCTTGCACGTGCCTTCTTCATGGCGTCGAAGTCCGGCTTGGACTTCTCCCGCGCGGCCTTCATCTGTGGCGCGTACTTCTCGTGGATCGCCTTCATCTTCGCCTGCTGATCGGCGGTAAGATTCAGATCCCGCATCATCCCGCGGTGCATCATCCCGCGCTGGGGGAAATTGTGGCCCGTAACCGATGCCTGAGGCGGGGTCGTTGCCTGAGCATGCAGTGCGGGAACGGCCATCAGACCAGCTGCAGCCGCCACTGCCAGAAATTGTAGCTTCATGTCTTTCCCTTCTCCTTGATTTGATGCCGCACATGCCCGATCGCGCGGCTAAACATACGACGTCGAGGGATGGCGAACGTTAAGGCTGAGGCGGCCTGAAGCGCCGGTAAATTAGGTGACAAACCCGATCGAACGACCGTTCGTAACTCTAGCGCAGCAGAGTCACGAGCAGCGCGATGGCCGCGAGCACCAGCGCCGCACCAGCAACGATCAGCGTGACACGCACCGCCGCCGCCCACCTCCCCTGTGCCTCCTCGAATGCCGCCATCACTCGCTTCTCGGCGCTGTCCTCCGGCGTCTGGGTCGCGTCGAACAGGGATTGTCGCATGATGCTCTTGGCCGTGAGCACGTCGCGCATTGCTGCCTCGAAGTGCGCCTGGTGAATCGCACGCGGTGATGTCGTCGCTGGCTCCGCAGCGGCCATCGCGGCTGCCTTGAGGACTGCATTCTTGATCTCGCCGCCACTCGCGTCGAACAGCTCGGCCAGCACATGGAAGTCGACGTCCGCGGCGAGCGGCGTCTTGTCGGGATGGATCTGAACGCGCCAGATCTGCTCGCGCTCTTCGGCACCCGGCCTCTCGAACAGAACATGCGTGCGGATGCGCCGCTCGAAGGCGGGATCGAAGTTCGCGGCAAGGTTCGTCGCGAATATCACGACTCCGTTGAAGCTCTCCAGCTCGCGCAGCAACACGTTCACGATCGTATTCGATTCACGCTGCATCGGCTGCAAATCGGATGTCGAGCGTCGCGCCGCGATCGCGTCGGCTTCGTCGAAGAAAAGCACCGCGCCCTGCTCGTCCGCGACGCGAAACACCGCCGCGACGTTCTTGGGAGTCTCACCGGCCCACATCGACTCCATTTCCGAATAGCGTACGACGAGAAGACGGCGTCCCAACGCCTGCGCTATGGCCTCGGCGCAGATCGTCTTGCCGGTGCCCGGAGGCCCCGCAAAGTTGAAGGCGAGACCGAGTCCGGTAGCGTGACGCTCGCCGAGCCCCCATTGCCGGAAGATGAGGTCGTGGTTGCGAACCTGCGCGAGCGCCTGCTCCAGGGTCTGGCGTGTCTTGGGCGGGAGAATCACGTCGGCGAAAGTGCGTACCGGCGCGACGACGTCCACAGTCCCGCGCTTGGACGCGCCGGGCACGAGACCGAAGAACTCAAGCAGCGGTGTGGCCACCGTTACTCCGTTATGAAGTGAGTGATGTCATACACCGGCGCGGTTGCGCGCGATCCCGTGCCGGTTTCGTCATCCGCGGATCTTGCTCATCCAATCGGTGATCGACGATGGGAGGAACATGTTGTCCGAGATCTCCGCGATCTCCTCGGCTTCCTTCCATCGTTCCTCGAGAGCGGCGAGCTCGCCTTCGAGCGCGCGCCGCTCGTCGTCTTCGTGCGTCATCATCTCGAGTGCGAGACGTGCTTCGAGTGGGATGGTGGAGAGGCGGCCCTGCGTTGTGGCGCTCCAACTCGTCTTCATTGCAAATGAAGCGGCAGTATCCAGGAGGCGGGTTGCATTCCCCGCTTGCTCGACGAGTTCGACTGCGGTCTGGACATCGCGCTTCGTTCCACCTCGACCGTTTATAGCGGGAAGAAGGGCGGCAAGTGCCGGGAGCGCGTCTCGCGCGTCCAGGTTCACTGTCGGCCCGGCGTCGATCCGCCGGGAATTCATCCGGCGCCACTTGTAGCTGCCTTGTGGAAGCGAAAGTTGCCAGTCTGATGCGGACGATCGAATGATCTTGGCGTGCGGCAACTGTGCGCGAGTGACTTTCACGATTCCATTCGGCGTTGGAACTTTCGCTACGACGCGTCGCCCCCGCACTGCGTTGAAACTGTTGAACGCCACGCTGTAAAGGCTGGCTCCGCCGCCTGCGAAGAGTCCAACCGAAACCGCACCCGACACGAGCACGCCGACAGCGACGACGCCAGCCCCGGCCATGATGTAATGCCGCTGGCGCCTCTTACCGAACTGATCCCCGTACCGCCACGCCGCCATTTCGGGGCGCTGCGGATCTCCAACGCGAACGAGTTCCAAACCTTCGGCCACTCGCGCGAGTCCGATGTGTTCCGTCGACATGCGCAATTTCGTGTCGCGAAACAATCGCTCGCACTCTTCGATCGCTTCCCATCGCTCTTCGATGGGAGTGAGATTCCATCGCTCGCATGAGCGACACACTACCCACAATCTGCCCTTGTCTCCATCGAACGCCAGGCGGCGTCCGATGGGGAAATGCTCGACTACCTCGTTCGCGCCGAGGTTGTTGTGGCAGAAGAGACAGGTCGAGTACATGCGCTATTTGCGTTCGTAAACACTCTTGCCACCGATGTACGTCGAGAGGACACTGGTCTTGAGGATTTCGCTCGCGGGTATCGTCATGATGTCCTGATCGAGCACGGTGAAGTCGGCGTACTTGCCGGGGGTGATGGAGCCCATCACATGCTCCTGAAACCCGGCATACGCGGCCCAGATCGTCATCGACTTGAGAGCTTCATCGCGCGTCATGCGTTGTTCCGGATACCAGCCGCCGTCGGGCCAGCCGGTGGAATCGGCGCGCGTTATCGCGCTGTGAAACGTGATGAGCGGATTGACGTTTTCAACAGGGAAATCCGTGCCGTTCGGAATGATTACGCCGGTGTTGAGGAGCGAGCGCCACGCGTAGGCACCGCGAATGCGCGACGGACCGAGCCTGTCTTCGGCCCAGCGCATGTCGCTGGTCTGGTGACTTGCCTGCATGCTCGGAATCACGCCGAGCTGAGCGAAACGCGGGATGTCGGCGGGATCGAGAATCTGTGCATGCTCGATTCGAAAGCGGTGATCGGCGGTCGGCACGGCCTTGAGCGCAGCTTCGTACGCATCGAGCGCATTTCTGTTGCCGCGATCGCCGATCGCGTGCGTCGCGACCTGGAATCCGTGTTGCAGCGCAGATGTCGCGACACTCTGCAGGTGCGCTTCGGTCGAGACGAGCAGACCCGTGTTGCCGGGATCGTCGGAATACGGAGACAGCAGTGCCGCGCCACGCGAGCCGAGTGCGCCGTCGGCGTAGAGCTTGATCGAGCGCACCCAGAGGTGACCGCCGTACAGCTCGCTGCGCGGACCGACGGAGTAGTAGTGCGCTATCGCCGCGCTGTCGTCGGCTATGAGTATGTAGCCGCGGAGATCGAAGTTGCCCTTCTTCGCCATGGACTCCATGACATCGATGATCCTGCGCGGCTCGCCCGGATCGTGGATCGAGACGAGGCCCCAGCGGTGCACGTCGGCGATCGCCGCCGAGATCGCCTGTTCCAGCTGCGCATCGGTCGGCGGCGGAACGGCGCGGTCGATAAGGCCCTGTGCGTTGTCGACGAATACACCGGTCGGATTGCCGCTGGCGTCGCGCACGATGCGACCACCGGACGGATCCTTGGTCGCAGCGGTGATATTCGCCGCTTCCATCGCGCGCGCATTGGCGAGCAGTGCGTGCCCGTCGATGCGCTCCAGCACGACCGGATTGTCGGGGAACGCGCGCGTCAGCGCATCGCCGGTCGGAAACTGTTTGGAGGCCCAGCGATTCTGAT
>DATNCZ010000125.1:0-7384 GCA_035553335.1 Gemmatimonadaceae bacterium | reverse complement strand
CTGAACGACCTTGGTGAAGTTCCCGGTCGCGTTGTCAGGCGGCAGAAGCGCGAACTTTGCGCCAGTCGCACCGCTCAGGCTCTCGACCTTGCCGCGTGCAGTGCAACCGCCGTAGGCATCGACGTCGAATTCAACCGGCTGGCCGACCTTGATGTCGTTGAGCTGCGTCTCCTTGAAGTTCGCCGTCACCCACATGCCCGTGTCTGCCACGATGCTCATCACAGGCTGACCGGCTGTCACGAGCTGGCCAACCTCCACCTGCTTGCGCGCAACGAGGCCGCTCGCTGGGGCCGTGATGCGAGTGTAGCTCAACTGCAGCTTCGCGTTGTCCAGCGCTGCCTGCGCGGCGCTCGACCGTGCTTCGGCGATCCGCACGCCGGCCTGCGCGGTCGAGATCTGCGAACCCGCTGTCGTGACCTGGCGCTGCGCCGCGAGCAACTGCGCTTCGGCCGCGGCTGCTGCTGCCTGCGCAGCATCGAGCTGCTGCCTGGACACGATCTGCTTCGCTGCCAGGTCCTTCATTCGCGCCAGATTCGCCTGCGCGTTGGTGTTGGCCGCCTGCGCGGCGAGGACCTGCGCATCGAGCTGCGACCGCTGCCCCGACGCGGTGGCCACCTGGCCTTCGGCCTGACCCTCGGTCGTCCTGGTTCCAGCGACGCCCTCCGCCGCGGCGAGATCGGCCTGCGCCGACTCGACACGAACGCGATACTCCGCGTCATCCAGCGTCACGAGAATCTGATTCTCGTTCACGTGCTGATTCTCGTCCGCCGCGACGCTGGTCACGTAGCCGCCAACCTTGGCGAGTACAGGAACGATGTGTCCGTCCACCTGCGCGTCGTCAGTGCTCTCATGACTGCGTGAATAACTCCACGTCCTGAAGCCCCATATCGCCGCGACGACCGCAACTACAATGACGATGGGGATGATGATCTTGCGCTTGCTACCGGGTTCGCTTGCCATGTTTACGAGAGAGTGAGTGCTCAGGGAAGGGTCGTGACAACGCCTTGCGCGCGCGCGAGCGCGACGCGAGCCGTCTGGAAATTCGTTTGCGCATCGATTACCGAGGTGCGTGCCGTGGTAAGTCCCAGCAGAGCCGTGATGACGTCAGCGTTACCGGCTACCCCCGCGCGAAAACGCTCGCGCGCCTGCGAGACTTCCTGCTCCGCCAGCCTCAGCTGTTCCCGCGTCGCCTGCACCTGCTGCTCCGCTGCGTGCAGGTCCAGGATCGCGGTACTGACGTCCGCGGCGGCCTGCTGCCGGATGTCCTGCTGCTGCACCTGCGCTTCGCGCACCAGTCCTTGCTGCTCCTGAATGCGCCCGGAGCGACGGAGCCCATCGAGCACCGGAACCGATACCTGAAGACCGTATTCGTAAGTATTCAACATGTGATGTACCGACAGTCCGTTGACGCCATCGTCGGCGACGAGCGACACGGTCGGCAGGTACTCGGCGCGAATGGCGCTTACGGCCTGTTGAGCGGCTGCAATGCGCGCCTCGGCCTGGATCAGATCGGGTCGGTTCCGCAACGCCCGCTCGGTGGCTGCCGCCTCGTCGGTGGTCACGGCTGTGGTGTCCATGCTGCCGAGTGAATCGGTCAGAACGAGCGGCGTGCGCGCTGGAATGTTGAGCGCACGCGCAAGCGCGATGAATGTCCGGTCACGCGCCGCGCGCGAATTGATGAGACCAGCGCGCGTCGATGCGAGCTGCGCCTGTGCGCGCGTAACGTCCAGGGCGATGCCGGTCCCCGCGTCGAGCTGAGCCTGTGCAACGTTCACGAGATCGGCAGCGAGCACGCTGTCCTCGCCACGCGCGCGGAGATCGTCTTCGGCACGCAGCGCCTGGACGTACGCCAGCGCAGCCTGTGAGCCGGCCTGCTCCGACGCAACCGTCGCGGCAGCGCTGCTCGCTTTGACCGCCGCACCGGCGGCTCGGTACCGCGCGAATGCGCTGAAGTTGAACAACGGTGCCTCCACACTTCCCCGCGCGTCGAGCACGTGGAACGGGCCGATGATCTGTCCGTTCGGATTGAGCCCCGGAAGCGAGAACCCGAATGACGCGGTGTTGAGGGTTCGAGTGAATTGGGACGCTGACGCGTTCAACGCTGGCAACATGTCCGCGCGGCTCTGGCGCACGCGCGCTTCTGCCTCGGTCACACGTATCCGTGCGCCCTGCGCAGGCGCGCTGTTGCGAGCGGCAATGCGAGCCGCATCGCCGATCGTTAATGCGGATGGTACCGGCGCCGTGGTCGTGTCCTGTGCGGCCAGTGATTGCACCGCTATGCCAGATGCAATACCCAGGCTCGACACAAGCGCCATGCACGTGGTGAATTTGCCTTTCATTATTGAGGTACCGCGCGGAGCGCGGAGAGGTAGAAGTCGACCAGCTCGTTGTATATCTGTTCGTCCGGCCGGTTGCGAAGGTGAGGGAAGTACTTTCGCTTGCAGCACCACATGGCGCTCGTGCTGAAGAGAGAGATCAGCATCCGCCCCGCGACCGCTGGATCCAACGCACGAAACTCTCCAGCGTCGATGCCACGCCGTATTATCCCGGAGAGAAGTTTCTGAGTGCGGGCAATGACTTCGGCGCTGTAGAACTCCACCAGATCCGGGAAGTGGTGCAGCTCGCTCACGACGACCCGGTAGATCACCGAGAATGCCGGCGTGCGCACGAAAGCCCAGTAGTGCTGCATGAACGCGAGCAGTTGCTCACGCGCCGAGCCGGTGTCTGGAATCCCCTCGCCTGCGACGATTGCCTCGACTATGGTCGAGCGTACCATCTCGCGGAACAGCGCTTCCTTGTTTGGGAAGTAGAGGTATATGGTGCCCTTGGACACTCCGGCCTGTCTGGCAATGTCTTCCAGGCGTGCGCCTGCAAGGCCGTGCTCGCCAAATACCTCGAGCGCAGCGTGCAGGATCTGTTGGGGGCGTTCTTCCGGAAGCCGCCGCCAGCGCGGTTCCGTAACTTCTGCGGACATAAGTGTTTTTGGTATGTTACTGACCAGTCAGTAACATACTCGGGTCCGGCCATGCCGTCAACGAGCTCGCGAGCGCCCACCGCGGGATATTCCACCGATGCGGAGGATGGTCGCCCACTCGTCCGGGCGGACTGGCTGCACCGAGAGCCGGCTTCCTTTTCTAAGCAGTTCCATCTTCTCCAGCTCGCGGACGTGCCGCAGGCCCGGGAGGTCGAGGAAGTTCTCGAATCGGTCGCCAGCCCGAATGTCGACCATGTACCAGATCGGGTTGGACTCGCTGCTCTTGGGGTCATAATGCTCGTCCGACGGGTCCCATGCGGAAAAGTCAGGGTAGCCCTCCCGCACGATCTCTGCCGTCCCCACTATCCCGGCGGGATCCGCGCCGGAGTAATAGAAGAGCACGCCGTCGCCCTTCTTCATGTCATCGCGCATGAAGTTGCGGGCCTGGTAGTTACGCACACCGCTCCAGTATGTCGTCCGGCCGGGTGAGGCCAGCAGGTCGTCGTATGAGAAGCAGGTTGGCTCACTCTTGAGGAGCCAGTAGCGGCGGTCCTTCGTTTCGGGCATGGTGCGTTCGATTGTTGGTTCACATGCGGGCCTTGCAAGGCCGCCCACAAATCTATGCCGTTCGATCGGTGCGGAATGGGGGTCGTCGGTGTATCTAGGATCGTATGACAGGCAACGCGGCAGCGGCGTACGGTTGGCTGTGGCACGTCGCACCTTGCCGTAGATTCAGACGCAACCACTCCCATCCCATGCACCGAGACATTCGCTGGCTGGCTCTCTTCATTCTGATTGGCGGTTCCGTTCCAACGACAGTTGTTGCGCAGAGTACGGCTGCGAACGCTCCGGGACGCTCTGCAATGACGGAGCTGACGCCGCCGAGTCTGCTCGCACCGTTCAAGACGGGCAGGCAGTACTTCGATGTTGACGCGTCGGGTGCGTTGCAGGTGCGTAGCGGAGAAGGCGCCGCTCCGCGCATGCTGCTTCCGGCCGGAAGCTTCTCCGTCGTCGCGCCGTCACCGAATGGCCGCTTCGTCGCGTACGGGGTCGGCGCGGCAACGGGCACGGGACCATATCAGGTTCGCGTTCGTGACGTGCAGACGGGAAGAGATCTTCCCGATGTGTTGCACAGCGCTCGCATCTCGCCTGCCCCCTGGTCGCACGACGAGAAGGGCTTTCTGTACGTGCGCCAGGACTCTACGAATGGGCGCGAGCGCATCTACTATCACGGACTCGGCCGCGCCGAATCGAACGACGCACTGATCTTCAGTCAGTTCGATCATCCCGAGTGGCGTTACGCTGCGCGTGTGAGCGACGACGGTCATTACGCGGTGTTCACCATCTCGTATCCCGCGGATTCGCACACACGCATCTACTTCATCGATCTCGATGATCCCGGCAAACCGAATTTCGGCGCGCCGGTCGTGAAGCTCGTGCAATCGTTTGATTCACGCTACGAATTCGTGGACAACGCCGGCAGTTATTTCTTCCTGCAGACCGATCGCGGCGCGCCGCGCGGCAGAATCATTCTCGCCAACACCGACGTGATCCGCGAGAAGCGTTGGCCGTCGCTCATTCCCGAAGCCGACGACACCTTGTTGTTCGCAAGGACGGCCGGTGACGAGTATCTCGTCGCGGTGTATCGCTCTGCGACCGGTGCAACCAGCGCGCGACTGTACGGCCCGCAGGATCCGTCAGTGTTGCGCAACGAGATGCGCGAGCGGATGGATTCGCTCAGGAAGGCCCGCGAGAAAGAGGGGGACAATCGACGCTCGGACCGGGGAATGGGACCGCGCGGGCTCATGGGCGGCGGACCCGCCATACGGCTGGAGCCGCGCAGCGATCTGCCGATTCCCGCCGGCGGCAGCATCATCGCGATGAACTCGGTCGCGGACGACGCGCAACTCTTTTATACGGTAAAGTTGTCTGACGGGAAGGTACAGTCGTTCGTGTACGATGTGAAACGATCGACCAATCAGCCCTTTCCGGAACCAGCCGCGAATCCTTCACCCGGTAAATGATGGCTCTGCTTCCTTTCCTTGCTCTTTTCGCCGGCGCGGTCCGCACAGTAGTCGCGGTCGCTGTTGTCATCCTTGCGATCGCCTTCCTGCTGGACTGGCTCGTTCGGACCCGACGGATAAACCCGTTTCATCCGATGGCACGAACCATCCGCCGGTTCGTCGATCCCATGGTGAGTCCCATCGAGCGGCGTATCGTGCGCGCGGGCGGAAGTCCGAGTTCGGCGCCGATCTGGGCTCTGGTCGGAGCGGTGTTCATCGGAATCGTGATCATCAGCGGGCTTGATTTCGTGCTCCAGGGACTCGTGGCGATGATCTTCGCGGCGTCATCAGGTCCAGTCGGGCTCTTCGTGATGCTCGTGAAGCTCACATTCGACGTCCTGCGGCTCGCGATCATAATCGTGGTTCTCGTCTCCTGGCTGCCGATCTCGCCGTTTTCCGGGTGGGTGCGCTGGGCGTTCGCCCTTACCGAACCGCTGCTCCGCCCTCTCCGGGACATCGTCCCTCGGCTCGGCATGTTCGATATCACGCCGATCGTAGCGTATTTCCTGCTCGGGATTCTCGAGTGGGCCTTCCTGCGGATGGTGGGGATGTAGACGACTATATCCGTCCATCCGGCTTATCGGATGGACGGCCCTTGTCCCGGGGGGCTTCCGGGGCTATCGTTCGAGACAACCGATACCCGTGGCGATTTCAGGCAAATTGCGACCACGTAAAACTTTCGCTAAAGCGCCCCTCATGGCCCGGCGCTCCCCGCCGGGCCTCTTTTTGTATTTACGGTGGTATGACTACTTCAAGCTCTCCCGACCGCTCCACTTCGTCCGCATATCTCGCCGCACTCGCCGACCGCGTCCTCGTCTACGACGGCGCGATGGGAACGAACATCCAGCGTTACCACCTCACCCCCGACGATTTCGGTGGCAAGGCGCTCGAAGGATGCAATGACAACCTGGTGCTCACGCGGCCCGACGTGATCCAGGAAATTCACGAATCGTTCCTCGCCGTCGGCTGTGATGTCGTCGAGACGTGCACCTTTCAATCGACGCCGCGCCGACTGGAAGAGTGGGGGCTGCTGGACAGGGCGCACGATCTGAACGTGAAGGCAGCGCAGCTCGCGCGCGCCGCCTGCGACAAGTTCGCGACGCCGGATCGTCCACGGTTCGTGGCCGGCTCCATGGGTCCGACCGGAATGCTCCCGTCCAGCACGGATCCCGTGCTGTCGAAGGTGACCTTCGAAGAGCTCGCGTCGAACTACTGCGCACAGGCGAAGGCGCTCATCGAGGGCGGCGTCGATGTGCTTCTCATCGAGACGTCGCAGGACATTCTCGAAGTAAAGGCTGCGGTTGTCGGCATCGAGCGCGCGTTCCAGGAGATGGGGAAGCGCGTTGCCGTGCAGGCGCAGGTGACGCTCGATGTGAGTGGCCGCATGCTGCTCGGCACCGACATCGCGAGTGCGATGACGACGCTCGAATCACTTCACGTGGATGTGATCGGCCTGAACTGTTCGACCGGCCCCGAGCACATGCGCGAGCCGATTCGGTTCCTTGCGGAAAATGCGACGCTGCCGTTGTCGGTGATTCCGAACGCCGGACTGCCGCTCAACACGGGCACCGGCGACGCGATCTATCCGCTGGAGCCCGCGCCGATGGCAGATGCGCTTGGCGAGTTTGTACGTGATTTCGGCGTTCGTATTGTCGGTGGCTGTTGTGGAACGACCCCCGAGCATCTCGCAGCGATAGTCACACGTGTGAACGAGCTGCGCGCGCCCGGAGCGAAGCCGTCGACGCGCGAGCGCGAGGAGCCGCGCCTTCCAATGGTCTCCTCGGCCATGCGCGCCACTTCCCTGCGTCAAACGCCGCCACCGTTGATAGTCGGCGAGCGTGTCAACGCGCAGGGCTCGCGTCGCGTCAAGCGCTTTCTGCTCGCAGAGGACTACGAGTCGATCGTCGAGGTTGGGCGCGAACAGGTGGACTCGGGGGCGCACGTGCTGGACGTATGCGTAGCCGTGACCGAGCGATCCGACGAAGCGGAGCAGATGTCTCAGGTTGTGAAGCTGCTGTCGATGGGCGTCGAAGCGCCGCTCATGATCGACTCCACCGAAGCAAACGTCGTTGCGGCGGCGCTCGAACATGTGCCAGGCCGCGCGATCGTGAATTCGATCAACATGGAGAACGGTCGCAAGCGCATCGAGTCGATCGTGCCTCTGGTCAAGAAGCACGGTGCAGCCGTCGTTGCGCTTACGATCGACGAGATCGGTATGGCCAAGACACGTGAGCGCAAACTGGAAGTCGCTCGCAAGATCTACGACATAGCGGTTGGCGAGTATGGCCTTGCGCCGGAAGATCTGTTGTACGATGCGCTCACATTCACGCTCGCGACCGGTGATGCG
>DATNCZ010000124.1:0-3046 GCA_035553335.1 Gemmatimonadaceae bacterium | reverse complement strand
GTCGGACCGCGCGAGGAACTGCTCGGCACAGGCGTAGCGGCAACTGAAGTGAACTGGCTTGTCGAGACGCCACCCCTTCCCGGCGACGCGGTGCAGGTGCGCATCCGTCATCACTCGCCGCTCGCACATGGGGTCGTGCTGCGCGCCGAGGACGGCGAAGTCGAGATCGCTCTCGATGAGGCTGTCGTTGCGATATCGCCCGGTCAGTCGCTCGTGATCTACAGCGGGGACCGACTGCTCGGCGGCGGATTCATCGCATCGCCACGGCGCGCGCGGACGGAACTACCGCTGCTGGTGGGATAGGGGCTAGGCGCGGATATATCCGGCGGATATCCAATTTCGATTGCGCGTAACGGGGCCAGGCGCGGAAGGATCCGCGCCCTACGCGGGACCACCAATTCGGCGCGTGGCGAGTTAGTATTTTAGGCCGCCTGCCTCCGCGAAATCGCGCATCATCTTTGCCTGCTCTTCCGTCAGGTTCTCTGGCGTGGCAATCGTTACCTCGACGATCAGATCGCCTTTCTCACCGCCTTTCTGCACACCCTGACCGCGCACGCGAAACCGCTTGCCGCTGGGCGTGCCTGATGGGATCTTGATCGCGACCTTTTTGTCGTCGATCGTGCGCACACTTATGCGCGATCCCAGCGTTGCCTGCGCGATGTTGAGCGGAACGGACGCGATGAGGTCGAGTCCTTCGCGTTTGAAGAAGCGGTCCGGCTGCACGACGAATTCGACGATGAGATCTCCGGCCGGACCGCCATTCGCGCCGCGGCCACCCTGACCCTTGAGCCGCACCTTGGTCCCGCTGTCGGAACCGGGAGGTACGGTGATCATCACCTTCTTTCGGGTGCGAACCTCGCCGCTCCCGTTGCAGGTCGGACATGGCTGCGACGGCACCTGTCCACGACCCAGACAGACAGGACACGGTCGATTCACCGCAAAGCCGCCCTGACCGAACGAAACGGTGCCACGACCGGAGCACTCGGGACAGATGCGCATCGATGCGCCCGGCGCAGCCCCGCTGCCGTGGCACGTCTGACATTCTTCGGTAACCTCGAGCGTCACCGGAATCCTGCCACCGGTCACTGCTGTTCGAAACGGCACCTCGACCTGCGTCTCGACGCTCTGCCCGCGCTCGGGCGCGCGACCGCGACCGCCCGCGCCGGCCGGCCCTCGGCCCGACTGATTGAAGATCGAGCTGAACAGATCGCCCAGGCCACCCAGGCCGCCGATGTCGACGTTGCTGAAGTCGAATCCTGCCGCGCCGGGCCCTGCCCCTGGGCGACCGCCCGAAAAGCCGCCAGGCGAGCCGCCCCGGGCTCCACTGAAGCCTTCGAATGCGCCGAGCCGGCGCATCTCGTCGTATTGCTTGCGCTTCTCGACGTCGCCGAGGACGTTGTTCGCCTCGGAGATCTCCTTGAAACGCTCCGCGGCTTTTGGATCGTTGGCGTTCGCGTCGGGATGGTACTGCTTGGCGAGCTTGCGATACGCCTTCTTGATCTCGTCCTGCGAGGCGCTCGACGAGACGCCAAGCACACCGTAGAAATCCTTCGTCTGGGCCACGTGCTTACTGGTACTGCTTGACGACTACGCGCGCCGGCCGGATCAGCTGGCCATTGAGCAGGTAGCCACGCTGAAAGACCTGCGCGACCATGTGGTCTTCATCCGGAGTGTCCGCCGCCTGCGTCGAGACTGCCTCATGCAGATTGGGATCGAACGGCAGCTCCAGCGGATCGATCACCTCGACGCCGACACTCGTGAGCGCCTTGAGGATGTTCCGCTCGACCAGTTCCACCCCTGTGACGAGCGTCGCGCAGTCAGTCACCGCCGGGTCCACGTGCGCGAAGCGCGACAGGTCGTCCAGCGAGTCGAGCAACATCTTGATAAGATCGGCCTGGCCACGCGCACGCGCCTGCTGTGCTTCCTTGGCCGTGCGCTTGCGGTAGTTGTCGTACTCCGCGGCGAGACGCAGGTAGCGATCGCGCTGCGCCTCGAGCGCGCCGATCTCTTCGACGTCACCGCGCGGCCGCGCGTCGGCCTGTTCGGTCGACGCCGAAGGCTCCTGGCCGGCATCTTCTGACTGGAAATTGTCGGACTCGATTTCAGACGGATTTTCGTTTTGCATTTCAGATTGCTGGCGTTTTGGGCAGATCCCGAACTGTACGGCGTATCATATCGAGTGCCGCCTGCGCGGCCCGGTAGCGAATCTCGTCGCGATTCCCAATAAAGTGGAAAACTCGTGCCTTGGCGTACGGAGTGATAGGGGGCTCGCCATCCGGACGTGGAATCGGCGGCCGCCCTTCTGAGACATCCACAGCTATCCAGACGGTTCCTACTGGTTTTTCAGGAGTTCCGCCGCCGGGCCCCGCGATTCCTGTGATTGATACCCCGATCTCCGTTCCGAGTCGCAGCCGGACTCCCTTGGCCATCTGCAACGCAACGGGCTCGCTCACGGCGCCGTGCTCCGCCAGGTCCGAATCCAGGACACCGAGCAGCTGCCGCTTGACACGATTGTCGTAGGCGATGAGTCCGCCGTGGAAAACGTCACTCGCGCCGGCTACGGCGGTGATGTGCTCACCGAGCATTCCACCGGTGCAGCTTTCTGCCACGGCAATGCGCAGTCTCGAATCGCGACAAGCGTCGATAACAACCAATGCGAGACTCGTGCTGCCATCCCCGTAGATGACATCTCCCAGTTTGTCGCGCAGGATCCGGGCGCCTTCCGCCAGTGCCGCGTCGGTATCCACAGACGAGCGGCCCCTGGACGTCAGACGCAGGTCTACACCGGCGATTCCAGGAATGAAGGCGAGCGCCAATCCATTGACGCCCTTTCCAAGTTCGCCAAGCTTGTCGGCGATCGACGATTCGCCGACACCGATAGTGTGCAACGTCATCGATCTCACGACGGTACCGCCGCCGGCAAGAGCGGCGATGCGCGGACGCAGCGATTCCGTGAACATCGTGCGCGCTTCACGTGGAACGCCTGGCAGCGTCGCCACCCAACGTCCGCGCTCATCGGTAACCAGCACGCCTGGCGCGGAGCCCA
>DATNCZ010000123.1:0-2408 GCA_035553335.1 Gemmatimonadaceae bacterium | reverse complement strand
GGCGCGCCGCAGATCGCGACGATTGCAGTATGGCCGGGCCGTCCGTGACGTTGGCGGCGCGCCGTGTGCGTTGGACACAAACGAGATCCTTCAGCCGGAGCATCCCATCATGTATAGAACCCCCCGTATTCTTCGCCGCGTGGCGTCGCCCGTAGCGCTGATCGCGTCGCTGGTGCTGCTCGCTGGATGTGCGAGCGTCACGCCGATCCGTCAGCTCCTCGACGATCCGGCGCGCTATGATGGGAAATCCGTCCGGATCGAGGGTGTGGTGAAGGGATCGGCAGGGGCGTTAGGAATGGGCACGTATCAGGTGCAGGACAACACCGGCACGCTCACGGTGGTGACGAAGAGCAACGGGGCGCCGAGGACCGGAGACAAGATTGGCGTCCAGGGGATCTTCCAGGCGCTGTTCACGCTTGGCAGCCAGAGTCTGGCGGTGTTGCAGGAGCAGAGCCGGTCGTTCCCGTGATGTGAGCCGTCTGCGCTCGGCGGGGATAGAAGGGTTGCAATGTCGATGGAAAGATGTCGGGATACGGAGCCATTGGCGCCTTCGTGTGCGTCATGCTCCATTGCTCCCAACCCGCTGAGCGAATAACACTATGGTTATGCCAGCCGCATCGACCAATTGGACCGCGGAGCGCGTGCGCGCGCTGCCCGACGACCGCCCCGAGATAATAGTACGGGAGCTCGCGTGGCAGCCTGACTCAGCGGTGCCGGCGCTCACAATTGATCTCGATGGCTATTTCAGGGAAGTTTGCCTCGAGTAGCGATGAGGCGTTGACTTCGACGTCGCCGACGGTATTTTTTCAAGGCTACAACTGATCCGCCGAGTGATTTGAGGCTCGGTGCGCCATTGGGTCCCCACCCGCGCAGCAGCGGCGAGTGCACCCGGCGGCAGCGGATGGATACCGGCTCCAGTATGGGGCGACCGGTCCACCCGTTTTTTTGCTGGATTTCACAGGCCAAAAGCCTTAGGCAGCGATAGCGATATATCCATGGCACGCACAACACCGCTCGACCACTATCGGAATATCGGCATCATGGCCCACATCGATGCCGGGAAGACGACTACGACCGAGCGCATCCTGTACTACACCGGCAAGAGCTACAAAATCGGTGAAGTGCATGATGGCGCGGCCACGATGGATTGGATGGAGCAGGAGCAGGAGCGCGGCATCACGATCACGTCGGCTGCCACCACGTGCTTCTGGCAGCGGAACGGCACCGAGTATCGCATCAACATCATCGATACGCCGGGACATGTCGACTTCACGGTCGAAGTGGAGCGGTCGCTGCGCGTGCTCGACGGGGCGGTGACGCTGCTCGACTCCGTGGCCGGCGTGGAGCCGCAAACGGAAACGGTGTGGCGCCAGGCAGACCGGTACGGTGTGCCGCGCATCATCTTCGCCAACAAGATGGACCGCGTGGGCGCGGACTTCGACCGCTGCGTGGCGATGATTCGCTCGCGGCTGTCGCAGAAATCGTATCCGCTCCAGCTGCCGATCGGGACGGGCGAGCTGTTCGTTGGGCACATCGACGTGCTCCGCCGCGTGGCGATCGTGTTCGACGAGGCTACGTTAGGCAAGACGTTCGTCGAAGAGCCGGTGCCGGCCAAGTACCAGGAAGCCGTGGAAGAAGCGCGGCACGCGGCCATCGAAGCGGCGGTCGAGCACGATGAAGTGCTGCTCGAGAAGTATCTGGGCGGCGCCGAGCTCACCTTCGACGAGATCCAGCAGGCGATCCGGAAGGCGACGATCGCCGGCCAGTTCGTGCCGGTGCTGTGCGGCGCGTCGTTCAAGAACAAGGGCGTGCAGCAGCTGCTCGACGCCGTGATCGACTACTTGCCGGCGCCGGTGGACCTGCCGCCGATCAAGGGACACGTCCCGCACCACGACGAGACGTTCGAGGAGCGCCAGGTGTCCGACGACGAGCGGTTTGCGGCGCTCGCGTTCAAGATCGCGACCGACCCGTACGTCGGAAAGCTGACCTACATCCGCGTGTATTCCGGTGTGTTAGGCGGCGGCTCGTACGTCTACAACAGCACCAAGGATCGCCGCGAGCGCGTCGGCCGGCTGCTCCAGATGCACGCCAACAAGCGCGAGGAGATCGAGGAAGTGCGCGCCGGCGACATCGCGGCGGTCATCGGGCTCAAGGACACGCGTACCGGCGACACGTTGTCGGACGACGCGCACCCGGTGGTGCTCGAAGCGATGAAGTTCCCGGCGCCCGTCATCGATGTGGCGATCGAGCCCAAGACGAAGGCCGACCAGGACAAGCTGGCGATCGCCCTCAACAAGCTGTCCGAGGAAGATCCGACCTTCCGTGTCCACACGGACGCCGAGACGTCGCAGACGATCATCTCGGGGATGGGCGAGCTGCACCTGGAGATCATCGTCGACCGCATGATG
>DATNCZ010000122.1:0-2958 GCA_035553335.1 Gemmatimonadaceae bacterium | reverse complement strand
ATTCCTCTGCTCCGTTGAGGTACACGTGCCGCACTGAAGTGTTCGCGGGAAGCTCGGCGTGAAGCAGTACCCGTACCACACGGTCCATCGAGCCCGGCACGGGAATCTCGGTCGAACAGAGCATCGCCACATCATCCCATCCCATCTCGCGAGCTGCCCTGGCTGGAAAGTCGCTGACGAGATCCGGTGTAACAGTGAAGAATGCGCTGACGATCGCATCCTGGCGCAGTGAGTTGCGCAGCAATATCTCCGCGAGCAATTGCCGCGTCGCGGTGCGGATGGACTCCGAGTCGTCGCGCGCGACGCGTGTAGCTCCGCGAAGGCCGCGGATGCGCATTGCGCTCTGGTGTCCGTTGTTCATTTCACCGATTGCACAGTGCCGACCTTCCGGGGTACATCGAGAATCGCATCCGGCAATGCATATCCCTTGTCGGCCCGCACTTCCGCGGCCAATGCGCGCCGCGCGTCATCGAGGGTTCCATCGGCACCGCCAGCCAGGGCGACACGCGCAGCGCGGAACCGCAGGCCCGACCCCACGCAGAATATGTCGCACAGGAGGATCGCGCGGGCGTCGTCCTGCCGCTCGAGCAGGGCCTGCGTGTACGACAGCACGCACGCGGTGGCGAACAGTTCGATCGCCATGTTGGATAGCCGCTCGACCACCATCTGACGATCCACGATCTCGCCCCGATATTTCGTCACCGCGCTCTCGGCCGAGGACCGGAGCTCGGCGACGTGTTTCTCGAATGACTCCTTGTGCGCAGCAAGCCTGGGGTCCAGTTCGAAATCGAGTGTCGCGCTGGCGCCGAAGGCATTACGGACTTTTGCTGCCGCAAACTCGCTGAGCAGTCCGAGATGTTTGATCGGCTCGCGCAGTGCGACGCTGACTTCCTTGAGCTGGCCGGAGAGCGTCTGAATCCCGTTCAGCGCGATGAATAGCCGCAGTATCTCGTTGGCGCCCTCGAATATCCTGTTGATTCGGCTGTCGCGAAGAAAGCGCTCGTACGGATATGGTTTCACGAATCCGCGACCGCCAGCGAGCTGGACCATTTCATCAGTCGTGCGCCAGATCAGCTCGCTCGCGAACACCTTGCCGATCGCGGCCTCCAGCGACCAGTCTGCTTCATTATCCGTGGCAAGATTCGCGATGACCCCGAGCATTGCATCGGATGCGTAGATGTCCGATGCGATCGTCGCGAGCTTCCGTTGTGTGATCTCGAAATCGGCGAGTGGCTTGTCGAACTGGATACGCTGCTCGACGTAGCTGGTCATCTCGCGGAAGACGTGTCTGGCCCCGCCGGTGCATCCGGCGGCGAGTGTGAGCCGGCCACCGTTCAGCACGTGCACGGCAACCGCGAAACCTCGGCCGACTTCGCCAAGCACGTTTGCCGCGGGAACGCGGAGATCCGTGTATTCGAGCTCGGCCTGGGTGGATCCGCGAATCCCCATCTTTCGGACCGTTTCGACGACGCGGAATCCAGGCATCGTGGGCTCGATGAGGAACGCCGTTGGCTTTGTCACGAACTTTCCATCGCGCTCGACTTCAGTCTGCGCAAACGTGACGAGAACGGCGGCACGATGTGCGTTGCCGATCCAGATCTTGTGACCGTTGAGGGTCCAGTGCGACTTGTCGGCGCTCAGCTTCGCGGTCGCCTTCACGTGCTGCGCATCCGATCCGACCAGCGGCTCGGTAAGCGCGTACGAGACCAGGATCTCGCCGCCTGCGAGGCGCGGCAGCCACTGCTCCTTCTGCGCTTCGGTGCCGTACATCACTATCGCCTTGCAGCCCAGGCCGCAGTGCACTCCGATGAACACCCCGATCGAGGCGTCGACTCCGCCGATCGCCTCGCACACTCTGGCGTACGCCCGCGGCGATAGCTCCAACCCGCCGAATCGTCGTGGAATCGTCATGCCGAGGAACCCGTGCTCGCCGAGTGCGGCGATCACGTCGTCGTGGATGGTTTCCTCCTGATCGAACTTCACTGAGTCGATGAGCCCGCCCAATCGACCTTCCATCGCCTGTACGAGTCGGGTGACTGTTGCAGCTTCCGATGGATCGAGCGTGTCGAGCTGTGGCGGATACGGGAACAGAAGCTCGTCGTTTATCTCACCGGCGAAGATCCCACGCGTGAACGAATATCCGTCTGTCGGCATGGATGATTACTTTGTGGCTTGCTTGTTGGTGGTCGGTGTGGCGCGTGCGATATTCAGTGCGCGCGGCGAGGGCATGTCGCAATACTCACCGTGGCACGCGAACGTTTCGGCGTACTCGGCATCGCCGAGCAGGTGACCGAATGCGGACGGATAACGCGTGACCAGTCCCGCGAGCGAGTTCATTACCTGCGACGCGCGGTCGCCGTACGACTGGTCGTCGTCATAATTCGCAAGCCGGAGCAGGAGATCGACAGCGAGCGAAGTTCCGGACGGAGTGGCGTTGTCTGTGGGATCGTGCGGCCGCGATACGAGCTTCTCCGCGTCGTTCGAAGTATCGTAGAATGCCTGTGCATCCGCGTCCCAGAATTCGTCGAGCATCACTCGCGCCAACTGACGTGACGCGTTCAGCCATTTCACGTCGAGTGATTGCTCGAACATCGCGAGAAAGCCCAGTGCAACGGCCGCCTGGTCTTCGAGAAATCCGGCAATGCGCGCCGTGCCATCCTTGTAGCTGCGCATCACGCGACCATCGACAACCATGTGCGCGAGAAGGAAGTCCGCGTTGCGCGCTCCCATGTCGCGGAAATCCGCGCGGTCGAATGCGCGGGCAGCCTCCACGATCCCGCGTAGAGCGAGTCCGTTCCACGCGGCGAGGATCTTGTCGTCGCAGCCTGGCCGCACGCGCTGCGAGCGTCGCTGCATGAGGACTTGATTCGCGCGCGTGATAGCAGTGGATTGCGTAGCAACGTCGACGTGTAAGCGTCGCGCGACCTCGGATGGATCGGCGGGAATGTTCAGGATGTT
>DATNCZ010000121.1:0-12789 GCA_035553335.1 Gemmatimonadaceae bacterium | reverse complement strand
CGAATTCTATCGTCAGGATCCAACCACGTACTCCACGGAGGCGCAACCCGGCTGAGCTCGGGCAACCGCACGGGGGGAGAGAACCACGCCGCGGTGGCTGCCATAGGGGCCGCAATTCCGGCGCACGGCGGGCCCGCCTCGCCGGCCGGGGGATGGCGCAGAAACCCGCGTCTGGCGCATCCTTGTGTTTTGAGTCATGTTGGAGGATTCCCCCCGAGAGAAAGACCGGCCCGTGTCAGCGTTGATAGAAAGAGTTCGGTCCTCCATCAGCGACCGGTACGTTGTCGAGCGAGAAGTTGGCCAGGGAGGCATGGCCACCGTGTATCTCGCCCGCGACGTCGAGCACGACCGTCCGGTAGCGGTAAAGGTGCTCAGCACCGACGTGTCGATCGTCCTCGGCGCCGAACGCTTCAGACGCGAGATCGAGGTTACGACCGCGCTCTCGCACCCGCACATTCTACCGATACTCGACTCCGGCCAGGCCGGCAATTCACTGTACTATGTGATGCCGTACGTGGAGGGAGAGTCACTGCGCGCGCGGCTGGATCGCGAGCGCAGTCTTTCGATCGACGACGCGATCCGTATCACGTGCGAGATTGGCGACGCACTCGAATACGCGCATCAGCATGGGATCGTGCATCGCGACATCAAGCCGGAGAACATTCTGCTCGACGGCGATCGCGCGGTGCTCGCCGATTTCGGCATCGCACACGCGATGGCGCAGGTCGGCGAACAACGTCTCACGCAGACGGGCATCTCGCTTGGCACGCCGACATACATGAGCCCCGAGCAGGCATCCGCGGAGCGCGCGCTGGATGGCCGGAGCGACGTGTACAGCCTTGCGTGCGTTGCGTACGAGATGATCGGCGGCCAGCCGCCGTTCACCGGGCCTACTGCGCAGGCCGTAATCGCGCGGCACATGCTGGACTCCGTGCCGTCGCTGACGATCATACGAAACACCGTACCGCCGCAGATAGAACGGATCCTGATGAAGGCGCTGTCGAAGGTACCCGCGGATCGGTACCCGACGGCGGGGGAGTTCATCTCGGCATTGCGGCATCCCGAGACGCAGACGTTTCGGGCCGTGCAACCGGCGCAGCTCGGGTCGCGAGCGATGCCGCTCTGGAAACGCGTCGCGATCGGGATTGCCGCGGTTGCAGTTGTGGCCGCAGGCGGCTACGGCGTGTGGCGAAGTACGCACAGGACGGCCGGCGTTGGCGCCGCGGGGGGACCAGACCCACGACGCATCGCCGTGCTTTACTTCAGTGATGAGAGCGACGGGCACAAGCTGGGCTATCTCGCGAGCGGCCTTACGGAAGGTTTGATCGACCGGCTGTCGGCGATCCCCGAGCTGCAGGTGACGTCGAAGAACGGTTCTGCGCTGTTCGCGAACAAGGATGTGCCGCGTGACAGCATCGCGCGCGCACTGAGCGTGGGAACGCTCGTTGATGGCAGTGTCGAGCAACACGGCGACAAGATCAGTGTGAGCGTGAGGCTCAAGGACGCGACCGGCACTGACTTTCAGCGCGCGACGTTCGAAGCTGCCGCGTCGAATCCGCTGGCGCTGCGCGATACGCTCGCGGAACGCGTTACGAGGTTCCTGCGCCAGCGTCTGGGCCAGGAGATCAGTCTGAGAGCGGAGCGTGCCGGCACCAGCAATCCGCAGGCGTGGTCGCTGCTGCAGCAGGCCAAGCTCTATATGCGGAGCGGCGACAGTTCGGCGACCTTGAACGACACGGCGGGCATGCTGCTGGATTATGCACGAGCGGACTCGACGCTGATGCGAGCGGCAGCCATCGATCCGGACTGGACACAGCTTCCGACGCTGCGTGGACGAATCGATTATCGCGCGTCGCGTTTCTTCGGCAGCGATCAGCTCCGTGCGAATCAATGGATCGACAAGGGTCTCACGCAGGTGGCGCAAGCGATCCAGATCGCACCCAAGGATCCAGATGCGCTCGAGCTGCGCGGTACCCTTCACTACTGGCGTTGGCTTCTTGCGATCGAGCCGGATCCGGTCAAGGCAAAGGCGCTCCTCGATGATTCGCGCAAGGATCTCGAGAGCGCGACCGAACTCTCTCCCAATCGACCCACGGCGTGGTCGGTGCTCAGTCATCTTTACTATCAATACAACGACGTAGTGAACGCGAAACTCGCCGCCCGGCGTGCATACGAGGAGGATGCGTACCTCAGCGACGCCGACCGGATCGTGTGGAGGCTCTTCACTTCGTCGTTCGATCTGGAACAATTCCCGGACGCGATTCACTGGTGCGAGGTGGGAACCGCCCGCTTTCCCACAAACGCGCTTCTCGCCCAGTGCCACCTCCTCATGATGGGCACGACTGCTGTCAAGCCTGACATCCCGCGCGCGTGGCGACTCGCCGACTCTTTGGTCAAAGTGTCTCAACCGTCGGACCGGCCGCTCGCCAAGCTCAACGGCCAGGCACTCGTTGCGGCGGCACTCGCGCGCGCGGGGCTTGCCGACAGTGCAGAGCACGTGCTTGCGAAACTGGACGATCCCTCCGACATTGATCCCACCAAGGACGTTACGGAAACCGAAGCATTCGTCTGGACCCTGCTCGGTAAGAAGGACAAGGCAATCAGCGCTCTCGCTCTGTACCTTAGCGCCAATCCAGCACGCGCCATCGGGTTTGACGATGAGCACAACTGGCAATGGAGAAGTATCCACGACGACCCACGCTTTCAGGCGCTCGTCGTGAAGCCGAAAAAGTAAAACTTCTATCTTCGGGAAGTCCGGAAAACCGGACGATCCCGAGCGGAGTATCCAATGCGTCGCAGCTCCACGGTTTCCTCGCTCCTTGGCGTCGTCATCCCAGGAGTGTTATTGCTTGCTGCCTGTTCAACCGATCGCCAGACCGCGCCCGCGGGTGCCGCCGCATCGGCAAGTGCAAGCCGCGGCGTACAGTCGTCTGCCCCGGCATGTCAGGCCGCAACACACTCGCAGATAGTCGATCTCTTCGGGCCCGGCGATATCGGCAAGGCAACGGTCGGCTTCGTCAGGATCGAGAACGATCTTCGGCAGCACCGCAACAGCGATGCGATCAACGACATGTACGCGGAGTGGAAGTTCACGCTCGACAATTACTACGCCGATGATCTCCGCGGTGGCATGTCGACACTCACACAGACAAAAACGCTCGCGTTCGGGAGCGCGCTCTATTGCCTCGTCGGTCTCGACGGATCCGCCCTGACACTCGACTCGACTCTGCTCGGCCCTGACAACGTCGTCGCCGTGGTAATGCCTTCATCGAGCGATCAGACGATCGTCACGGGCTCGAAACACGCAGGATTGCTGGTCCCGGGCGGGACGCTGTCGCAACCAGTGACGATTTCCATCTCGATTCTCCCCGCGACATACACTTTCCCCGCGGGTCCGCTCAATACCAAACTGGATCAGTACGGTCCATTCTTCGAATTCAAGGTCATCCCACAGCAAACATTCGCCACGCCGGTGGTGGCCGCTGCATGTCTCCAGACGCCAGCTGGCGATCAGCCGCCATCGAGCGTCGATCTCGCGCATAACGTGGGGACGGGCATCCAGATTCTTCCGCGGGTACCGGTGCCGTTTCTGGTTTGCGGCGCAACCGCGCTCGCTCCGCAGCCAAGCGTGTTCGATCTCGCCCGCAATGGAGAGTACGGGCGCGCAGCGAAGCGGCTCGGCTCGGACGCGCTCGGCTTGTTTTCTCCGACGCCGGCCTACGCACTCGTATCGAGCGGCGTGGGTGGAAAGACAACCTCATTCAGCCCGTTCGGCGGCGTCGATACCGCTGTCGTGGTAAAGACGCCCGCGAACTTCCCGACTCAACCGCAGACCGCACCCGCGGGCTCGTCGGTCGCCTCGGCACCGTCTGCGTTGGTGCAGACTGTGAACGGCCACACACCGCTCGGCGGTGCGTCCGTAACGTTCGACGTTGCTTCCGGTGGCGGAAGCCTCGGACCCGCATCAAGCTCGACACGCACCACCTCCGTCACGCTCACCACCGACGCCAACGGACTCGCAACCGTTCCGAACTGGACGCTCGGTGTCGGACCCGCGAACTCCGTCACCGCGAACGCGAGCTTCACGCTACCAACGAGTATCTCGGGATTTCCAACTTCGGGTCTCGGATCCGGCGCGGCGGTGGTCGTATCGGGTAATCCGCTCACGTTCACCGCAACGAGCACCGATGTAATTCCATACGAGGCTAGCGGCTACACGTACCTCTCCGGTGCCGATGGCATCGCGCCGGGCTTCGAGCAACCCAGCTTTGCTGCGACACCGCAGAACGGGTGGAGCACGGGTGGCGCAGCGTTCGCGAGCTCCAATCTTGCGGCGTCGTGCACGGCGTTGACTGCAAGCGTCGGTACGATATGGCCGAACAATCCGTCCGGGCCGACGGACATGCTGCTGCGGAAGACATTCACGCTCCCCGCGTGGTGGACCGCAGGACTCACAGTCGGCATTGCGATCGACAACGACTTCAAGGCCTACGTCGATGGCGTGAACGTCACGCCAACCAACGCACCCGGATATGATCCCGGCAGCGGCTTCGTGATGCACGACAACTGCGCCACACGAGACAGCTACACGTTCCCGATTCCCTCGCTCGGAGGCTCGCACGTTCTGGCCATCAGAGCACGCGATCGCGGTACCGCCGCGTACGTCGATACCAGGATTCGCGTCACGCCGTAATCTGCGGAGTTGGTGCGTGCCGTCAGGTACGCACCAACTCTGAATCCGGGCGCCTCGGAAGGACGCAGTGCGCGAATTGCATCATTTGAAATGATCGATCACCTGCTTGCCGGCGCCGTAATCACCATCCACGCGGCGTTCGTTGTCTTCGTCGTCGCCGGCGGATTCATCGCGCTCCGCTGGCGTCGTCTCGTATGGGTGCACGTCCCAGCAGCCGTGTGGGGTGTGTTGATCGAATATGGCGGCTGGATCTGTCCGCTCACACCGCTCGAGAACACGCTGCGCGAGAGAGCCGGCGTTGCAGGTTACTCCGGCGGATTCATCGAGCACTACATTCTGCGAACGTTGTACCCATCCGGCCTCGACGCGCACGCACGCATTGCGCTCGGCAGTCTCGCCCTGCTCGTGAACGTGGCCGCATACACGTTGATCTTTCGCCGGCGCAACCGATCAAAGCGACCCCTTACACCCGCCTGAGGCTGCGCCATGGCAACGATGGCTGTCTCGCGCTATTCTCCTCTGATGCGGCTCCTGGCGTAATACAATCCACCGCGCGCCTGACACAAGGAGATCTTCATGCCGTTTTCGTTCGACCGATGGCGCAGGCGCTTGTTCCTGCTCGGATGCACTGGCTACTGGGCCATCCTCACCGTGGTCCTTCTGGGCCCGCCAATCATCGCCGCATGGCGCGTTACGCGCCCCGACGCCGGACACGGCGTAATCAACGGATCGCTGGACGGGACCATGATCCACATCACCATGAGCAGCGCGCACACGGCACCGTGGAGCGGCTCGATCGGCCTCGGTGCTCTGGCGCTATTGATATTCGGCCCGCCGCTGGTGTTGTGGCTTGCGCTGCGCGGACTTCAGCAGTCCAGTTCCGCAACGCCAATCCGCTCGTCCAACCGATAACCGGAGGCTGGCTTCAGTAGGGACCGGCGCGTTGCCGGAACGGCCCGCAGCGCTTGTGACAATGCCGTTACATGGTATTGCCCACCAGCGCCGCGGGCCGTTCTAGCTTTCAGTACCAACATGGACGGCATCGAAAGAATTCGCGGAATGAGCGGCCTCGAGCGCGAGACAACCGCACGCGTCTCGATCGTCGGCTCCGATCTGGGCGACCGCATCTACTCCGTCATAACGACGGCGTTCGCGGTCTGCATCCCGCTGCTGCTCATCGCCATCGCGATCGAGATCGGACGCGCGGCCTGGCCTGCCCTGCACCAGTTCGGATTCGGATTCCTGACGTCGAGCGAATGGGACGTTCCGGCGGGCAAGTATGGTGCTGCACCTGCGATTTTCGGCACGATCGTCTCCTCGTTCATCGCGCTGGTCATCGCGACTCCGCTCGCACTGGGTGTCGCGATCTTCCTGTCCGAGTTCGCCCCGCGCTGGCTGCAACAACCGGTCGCGTTCCTCGTGGATCTGCTCGCCGCCATTCCCAGCGTGGTGTACGGCCTGTGGGGAATCTTCGTCATGATTCCGTTGCTGCGCGAAGACGTCGTGCCATTCCTGCGCGACACCCTCCATCTCGGCGCGACGCCGTTCTTTGCGGGACCTGCGTACGGTCCGAGCATGCTGGCGGCGGGAATCATTCTCGCCATCATGGCGCTGCCATACATCTCAGCGGTATCACGCGAGGTTCTCCGCGCCGTTCCGCGCTCCCAGCGAGAGGCTGCTCTGGCACTGGGTGCAACACGCTGGGAAGTAATACGTGACGCCGTGATACCAAATGCACGCTCGGGCATAATCGGCGGCATAATACTTGGCCTGGGCCGCGCCCTCGGTGAGACCATGGCGGTCACCATGGTGATCGGCAACCGGGCAGAGATTTCGTCATCGCTGCTGGCGCCCGGTTACACCATGGCTTCGCTCATCGCGAACGAATTCAGTGAAGCAACCAGCGACCTGCATCTCTCGGCGCTCATGGCCGTCGGCGCGGTGCTGTTCGTCATCACCATCATCGTCAATGCCATCGCGCGCTGGCTCGTGTGGAGTGTATCCGTGAGGAACGAAGCATGACCACCGGAGTGATGCCACGCTCGACGCGCTTCAACCGGGCCAAGCGCCGCGGGGTGAGCGGACTCATGGTCACGCTGACATACCTCGCGGCGGCGCTTGCGACACTGCCCCTGCTCTTCATCGTCGTACATATCGTCAAGCTCGGCGCCGGAGCGATCAGCGTCGATCTGTTCACGAAAATGCCCCAACCTGTCGGCGAGGCGGGTGGCGGAATGGCGAATGCCATCTCGGGGACTCTGATTCTTATCGGCATCGCCGCGGCCGTCGGGGTGCCCGTCGGAATCGGCGCGGGATTGTATCTCGCCGAGCACAAGCGAACGCCGCTCGCAAATACGGTGCGGTTTCTGTCAGACGTGTTGAACGGTATCCCGTCGATAGTGATGGGTATCTTCGCATGGCAGCTCCTCGTCCGACCTGTCGGCCACTTCTCGGCTCTCTCCGGCGGTGTCGCGCTCGGCGCGATGATCATTCCGCTGGTGACGCGGACCACGGAGGAAATGATCCGCATCGTTCCCAACTCGCTCCGCGAAGCGGCGCTCGCGCTCGGGTATCAGCGCTGGCGCACATCGCTCAGCGTGATCCTGCGCACCGCGATGCCGGGAATCGTGACCGGGGCGCTGGTCGCGATCGCGCGAATCGCCGGCGAGACGGCTCCGCTGCTCTTCACAGCGTTCGGCAATCAGTTCTGGTCGACGGCACTGCGGCAACCGATCGCTGCGCTGCCGTTGCAGATCTTCACCTACGCGATCAGCCCATACGACGAATGGCATTCGCTCGCCTGGGCGGGAGCGCTCGTTCTCATCGGCATAGTGCTGATCATAAGCATCGCCGCGCGGTTCGCCACGCGGTCGCGATTCGGAGCCGCCGTTGACTGAACCAGGAATTGTCGCAGTGACCACTGACACAGAATTCGATCATCGATTGCTGGCGACCGAGCCCGACTCGACCAGGCATCTGGAGGTACCGGTCGCGCGGCACGTGTTCCCCAACGCGGACCGCCCGACCACAACCGCTGGCACGGGCGCGTCGGTCGCGCGTCTCGAAGCAACGGGGCTGAACGCGTACTTCGGAAAGCAGCACGCGGTGAAGGATGTGACGCTCACGCTCGACCCGCGCAGCGTCACCGCGATCATAGGCCCGTCCGGCTGTGGCAAGTCCACACTGTTACGCTGCCTGAATCGGATGCATGAAACGGTGCCCGGAGCGCGCACGAGCGGCAGTGTGACTCTGGATGGCGAGCAGCTCTACGGCGATGGGACGAGCGCCATTGCAGTCAGGCGACATGTCGGCATGGTATTTCAACGGCCGACGCCATTCCCCACGATGTCGATCCGCGACAACGTGGCCGCCGGACTCAGAACGCAGGGCAGTGTCCCATCTCGGGCGCACATCGACGACATAGTCGAGGACGCACTGCGCCGCGCCGCCCTCTGGCAGGAAGTCAAGGATCGCCTCCGCACTGGCGCCATCGCACTTTCCGGCGGACAACAACAACGCCTCTGCATCGCGCGTGCGCTGGCTACCAGACCGCGTGTGCTGTTACTGGATGAGCCGACTGCGTCGCTCGATCCCTCCAGTACCCAGAAGATCGAAGAGCTCGTTTATGAGCTTCGCTCCACTGTCACGGTTGGAATCGTTACCCACAACATGCAGCAGGCAGCGCGTGTCTCGGATCGCACCGCGTTCATGCTCGACGGCGCATTGATCGAAGCCGCGTCGACAAACACGCTGTTCACCGCACCAAGTGATCCGCGCACCGAAGCATACATTACAGGGAGGTTCGGATGAGTGCACTGGCCGTCGAGGCCGACACGAGTTCCGTCGCAACAGGGACGATCGAGGCTGTCGATTTCTCATTCTTCTATGGAAAGAAGCAGGCATTGTTCAACGTGTCGCTTGCGATCGAGCCACACAGCGTCACGGCGCTCATCGGCCCTTCGGGATGCGGTAAATCGACGTTCCTCCGATCGATCAACCGGATGAACGACACGATTCCCGGGACGCGCCAGGAAGGCTCGATACTCCTGGATGGAACAGACGTATATGCGCGTGGCACGGATGTTGTCGCCCTCCGGCAGCGCGTTGGCATGGTTTTTCAACGCTGGAATCCCTTTCCAGCATCCATCTATGACAACGTTACGTACGGTCCACGCATCAACGGCGTGACGTCACGAGCGCAGCTGGACGAGTTCGCGGAGGATGCTCTGCGTCGCGCGGCACTCTGGGATGAGGTGAAGGACCGCCTGCGCAGGAGCGCGCTTGGGCTGTCCGGTGGACAGCAACAGCGCCTGTGCATCGCGCGCGCACTCGCAAATCGGCCCGAGGTTCTCCTGTTGGATGAGCCGGCAAGCGCGCTCGATCCGATCGCGACGCGCAAGATCGAGCAGCTTCTTCACGAGCTCAAGTCGGAGCTCACGATCGTGATCGTTACCCACAACCTGCAACAAGCGGCGCGCATCTCGACGCGCACCGCGTTCTTCTTCCTCGGCGAGCTGGTCGAGGCTGACAGCACGGATAGAATGTTCACGCGACCACGCGAGGACCGCACCGAGGCATACATCACAGGGAGATTCGGATGACCGCCCTTCAGGACGCGCCGAACGGCTTTCGTCACTTTCACGATCAGATGGACGAGCTCAAGGCTCGACTGCTCGCCATGTCCACGCGCGCAGAGGAGATGATCGAGCACGCAGTCGATGCACTGCTCCACAACGATCAGGGGATCGCCGAAATGGTCATTGCCAGCGACGCCGAGCTCAACGCGCTGGAAGTGGAGATCGAGCAGCGAGCGGTGGCACTGCTTGCGTTGCAGCAGCCGATGGCGCGCGATCTTCGCTTCATCGTCGGTGCGATCCGCGTGTCCAGCGACCTCGAGCGAATCGGTGATCACGCGGTGAACATTGCGCAGTCATCGCAGCGACTGATCGAGCAGCGCGCAACGCTCGTCCCCGATCCTGAGATCGAGGACATGGCGCGCCGCGCGCGGCTGATGCTGAGCGATTCGCTGGATGCGTTTCTTCGGAGCGACGGTGCGCTCGGTCGAAGAGTCTGCCAGGCTGACGACGCAGTAGACGCGTTGCACGATTCCATCTTCCGCATCCTGCTCACACACATGATGGGCGACGCCCGCACCATCACACCGTCCCTCGAGCTGCTCCTGGTAAGCCGAAACCTCGAGCGCGTTGCGGACCTCGCAACCAACATTGGCGAGGACGCGGTATATCTCGCTGAAGGAAAGCAGATCAAGCATCACTTTGAAGACTGACCGCGAAGACTGACCGGGCAACCGGCGTTAGATTTCCTGTCATGATCTGGCAGGAAATGTGAATGCCGAACGAAGCTGAGGGGACGCACGCGGGCGCGCAATCGCAACGCCCCGCGCCACGTGCGGATGACGTTCGCATCGCGGCCATAGGCATCGGCTCCAATTCCATTCGGCAGATCGTCGCCGACGTATCGCCCGACGGCGAGATTCGGGTCATCGACGAGATGAAGGCCGCTCCGCGACTTGGCGAGGGCGTAGGCGAGACCGGGCGTATCGGTGAGGCTGCAATCCGCAACGCGCTCGACGCGCTGCTCCGCATGGCCACGCTCACACGCCAGATGGGTGCTGTTCGCACCGAGGCTGTTGCCACCAGCGCCGTTCGAGACGCGACGAACGGTGCCGAGTTCATCGCCGCCGTTCGCGACACGACCGGGCTGACGGTTCGCGTTCTGGACGGTGATCAGGAAGCTCTGCTGTCGTACAGAAGTGCGCTGGCGCACTTCGACCTGGCGACTGGCCGCGCGGTAGTGATGGACATCGGCGGCGGTTCGCTCGAGCTGGCACTGAGCGCCGACGGTCTGCTCGACGGCCTGATGTCGTTCCCGATGGGCGCCATCACGATGACCGAGCAGTTCTTCCGCAAGAGTCGCGGCCGCAGGGAGCTTGCGGAGCTGCGTCGGTACGCACGCAAGGAGCTGCGCGCCGCGGTGTCCCGTCGCGACTGGCATGGTGCCCGTTTGATCGGTTCCGGCGGTACGTTCACCAATCTTGCCGGAATGATCCTGTCGCGGCAGGGCATGGGGCGCGCATCGGGCGTTCACGGCACGATAGTTACACGCGCGGAACTCGAGCATGTGCTCGATCTTTTGCAGGGGATGTCACCATCGGAACGGCAGACGGTGCCGGGGCTGTCGCCTGCACGCGCCGACATCATCGTGGCGGGGCTCGCTGTCGCCGCGGAAGTGATGGCGCGCATCGAGGCGCGGGATCTGGTGGTGTCCGCGTATGGAATTCGTGAAGGGCTGCTGCTCGAAGCTGCGAGTATTACACCGGCCGTCGCCGATCCGGGCGAGGCGCGCAGCCGCTCCGTGATGCAGCTCGCCGAGCGTTCGCATTATGAAGCACCGCATGCACAGCAGGTGCGGCGAATCGCGCTCGAGATCTTCGATGCACTCGCCGCGAAACTGGAATTGGGCCTCGGCGATCGAGCGGTTCTCGCGGACGCCGCGCTGTTGCACGACATCGGCTACCACATAAACTTCGAAGCGCATCACAAGCATTCGTATCACCTGATCCTGCACGCCGAGCTGCTCGGCATGACACCGGCCGAGCGCGTGATGGTTGCGAACGTTGCACGATACCATCGGGGCGCGGCGCCGACCGCGCAGCATCGCGCGTACGCCGGCCTGGATCGCCAGCTGAGGCGCCGCATCAAGCGACTCGCCGCGATCCTGCGGGTCGCAGACGGGCTGGATCGCGGCCACGCCAGCGCCGTGAAGGACGTCGACACCGAACTCACGCGAGCTGAATTCGTCATTCGGGCGATTCCAGCGTCGAGCTCCTATGATCTACGGCTCGAGCTCTGGGGCGCGACCAGGAAATGCGAGCTGCTGGAGGAAGTGCTCGGGGTTCCCGTGCGGATCGAGGCTGCGTAGGAACCCTGCCGGCCGGCCCGCCCGCCGCCGTCCTATATTTCAGCTGTGACCAAGCACTCAATTGTGGATAATTTCGGCGCCGTGGACCGGGTCGGGATCGAGGAGCGGGTGGCCAAGTTCACCACGCGCAGCATCAAGCGGAAGTCCAAGCTCTGGGGCCTCCATACCGCCGTCTCGATGGTCGATCTCACGACCCTCGAAGGCAAGGATACCCCGGGCAAGGTCGCGTCGCTGTGCCAGAAGGCCCGGCAGCCAAGCGACGACCCCACCATTCCGCCGGTTGCAGCGGTCTGCATCTATCCGTCGCTCATCAAGGAAGCGCGCAAGCACCTCGCCGATTCTCCGATCAAGATCGCCTCCGTCGCGACGGCATTTCCATCGGGTCAGAGCTCGCTCAAGGTCCGTCTGCAGGAAGTGAAGTACGCGGTGAATGCAGGCGCAGACGAGATCGACATGGTGATCAATCGTGGACTCTTTCTCTCGGGCGAGTACGATGCGGTGCAGGACGAGATTGCGGCAGTCGTCGAAGCGTGCGGAGATGCGACGCTCAAGGTGATCCTCGAAGTCTCCGAGCTCGAGACCTACGACAACATCCGCTCAGCCTCGTTCATCGCGATGCAGGTGTTGCGCGCCGGCGACTTCATCAAGACCAGCACCGGAAAGGCCGGCGGCAGTGCGACCCTCGCGAACACGCAGGTAATGCTGGAAGCGATCCGCGATTTCTATCTCGATACTGGAATCCCGATCGGGATGAAGCCAGCCGGCGGAATCAGGACCGCAAAACAGGCGCTGCATTATCTCGTCGCCGTCAAGGAAACGCTCGGTGATGCGTGGCTCAACTCGTCGCGCTATCGTTTCGGAGCTAGCTCGTTGTTGAACGACCTGCTCCGCCAGATTCACAAGGAGAAGCACGGCGCGTACCAGGCACCGTACTATTTCTCCGAAGCCGCTGCGAGCTACTGAAAATGGCAATCACACTTGATCCGTCCGAGAACGAATCCGCATCGAAGGATTCGAAGAAGAAACACGGACGCAGGCAGGGGATGCCGGAACTGATCTTCGGCGACCTGTGGGAATACGACCCGGCCCCGGAGACCGCGGATCCGCGCATCCGTCAGCGGTATGACCTGTTCATCGGCGGACGTTTCATCGCG
>DATNCZ010000120.1:0-2134 GCA_035553335.1 Gemmatimonadaceae bacterium | reverse complement strand
CCCGGTTTCGACGGATCTGATGTCGCGGTAGGACGCCTGAACGTCGGGCTGATACCTCGCGACAGTGCACGCGCGGGCGAGATTTACGATGCACTGATCCGTCAGTTGCAACGCACACCCGGCGTGCGGTCTGCGGCCATTGCTACTACGGCGCCGCTCGATCGCGGCTCGGACTCGGAGGGATTCCGGCTCGATGGCTACATCCCGCCGCCGGGCCCTGACGTATCGCTCGAGCTTGCCGACGTTACGCCAGGATATTTTGAAACATTCCAGATACCGCTCGTGCGCGGACGCCTGTTCACGGAACAGGACTCACCCACCGCGCTGCGTGCGGCGATAATAAACCAGACCATGGCGCGCCGCTACTGGAACGGCCAGGACCCGATCGGCAAGCGCATTTTCTTCGGTAGCGACACGGTCACCGTCGTCGGCGTCGTGCGTGACAGCAAGTACCACGACCTGTCAGAGCCGCCGCAGCCGTTCGTATACCGCGTGCTCGGTCAGCATCTGCGCCAATCCGGCCTGTTCGCGCAGAATATCGCCGTCCGCGGCTCGGGGAATCCGTCCCTGGTCATCGGATTGATTCGCCGCACAATCGCTGCCGTCGCTCCCGAAGTTCCGATCTACAACCTCTCGACGTTCGAGGAGAGCACGGGACACGCGGTCTTCGCGCAGCGCCTCGGCGCTATCGCACTCGGTTTGTTCGGGTTGCTGGCGATCGTCATCACCGCGGTGGGGATCTACGGTGTCGTCGGCTACAACGTCGCGCAGCGCACGCGCGAAATCGGCATCCGTATTGCGCTGGGGGCGCGTACGCAATCGGTGGTCGCGCTCGTGTTGATCGATAATCTCTCCACGATTGCGCTGGGCCTCGGAATCGGTGTCGCATTGAGCGCCGTGCTGACTCGGTCGATTTCGGGTTTTTTGTTCAAGATCAGCCCACTTGATGCGGCTACGTTCATCACTTCGTGTCTGGTTCTGCTTGTCGTGGGCTCCGGTGCCGCGTTGATCCCTGCCCTGCGCGCAACACGCGTCGATCCTGCAGTGGCGCTGCGGACCGACTGAAGGCGTGGCGTGCGCATCAATTGCCGTGGAACTTCGGATCGCACGTCTGTTCAGGCGCGTGCACGATGCTGGGGTTGATCGTTCGAGGTAATTGACGCAAAACGGCCCGGGGCAATGCCCGGGCCGTTCTCACAACGTGGTACGAGCGGTTAGTACGAGCGGTTAGTACATCCCGCCCATGCCGCCGCCTGGCGGGCCACCTGCTGGTGGTGTCGCTTCCTTCTTCTCGACGATCAACGCTTCCGTCGTCAGGAGCAGGCCGGCGATGCTGGCTGCATTCTGAAGAGCAGTACGTGTGACCTTCGTTGGATCGATCACGCCGGCCTGTACGAGATCCTCGTACGTGTCGGTGAGTGCGTTGTAGCCGAAGGTGTTGTCCTTCGCACTACGCACCTTCTCGACGACCATCGAGCCTTCGCCGCCCGCATTCTGAACGATCATGCGGATTGGCTCCTCGATGGCGCGACGGATGATGTCGACGCCGACCTGCTCGTCGTGATCCGCGAACTTGAGGTCCTTGAGCGCCTTCTGAGCGCGGATGAGTGCAACACCGCCGCCCGGGACGATTCCCTCTTCGACCGCTGCGCGCGTTGCGTGCAGAGCATCCTCGACGCGAGCCTTCTTCTCCTTCATCTCGCTCTCGGTCGCTGCGCCGACGTTGATCACCGCTACACCACCGGCGATCTTCGCGAGGCGCTCCTGCAGCTTCTCGCGGTCGTAGTCGCTGGTGGCCTTCTCGATGGCCGCCTTGATCTCATTGATGCGGCCCTGGATGGCGTCGGCCTTGCCCTTGCCGTCCACGATCGTGGTGTTGTCCTTGTCCACCACGACCCGCTTGGCCCGGCCCAGATCGTTGAGGGTGGCGTTCTCCAGCTTGAAGCCGACCTCTTCCGAGATGACCTGGCCGCCGGTGAGCACCGCGATGTCGCGGAGCATCTCCTTGCGGCGGTCGCCGAAGCCCGGCGCCTTCACGGCGGCGACCTTCAGGGTGCCGCGGAGCTTGTTCACCACCAGCGTGGCCAACGCCTCACCGTCTACATCTTCCGCGATGATGAGGAGTGGCTTCCCG
>DATNCZ010000119.1:0-4586 GCA_035553335.1 Gemmatimonadaceae bacterium | reverse complement strand
GATTGAAGTAGTACGGACCCTTGGGTCCCACGTTCACCGAGTCCGGGTTCATCTTCGTCCAGGAAGTGCCGCCGTTCTCCGTACGATAGATCTCGTCGCCGACGGTTGGTGAACTCCTCTGTGGACGTGCAGCACTCGCAGTGCTCGTGGTCGTGTCTTTCGGTCTGAGATTCTCGTTCTCGATGATCGCGTACAGAACTTCGGGATTACCGCGATATATGTCGAGACCGATTCTTCCGATCTGACCGGATGGCAGACCACCCGCGAGCCGGGTCCAGTGATCTCCGCCATCGGACGTCTTGTAGATGCCGGTCTTCGGACCGCCGTTGATCATGCGCCAGGGCAGCCGCGTCTTGTCGTACGTCGCGGCATAGAGGACCTTGGGATTGCGCGGATTCATCACGAGGTCGATGACGCCGGTATTGTCGTCGATGTAGAGAACCTTCCGCCACGTCCTGCCGCCGTCCGTCGTCCTGAAGACGCCGCGTTCCGCGTTGCGTGAATAGAGGTGGCCCATCGCGGCGACATAGACGACGTCGGGATTGGCGGGGTCGATCACTATGCGGGCAATGTGCTCGGAATCCTTGAGACCCATGTTCGTCCAGCTCTTTCCGGCGTCGGTCGACTTGTAGACGCCGTCGCCCGCATACGAGCTTCTGGACGTGAACGCGTCGCCGGTACCGACCCAGACGACGTCGGGATTGGACGGTGCGAGCGTCACGTCCCCGATCGAGAGCGTGCTCTGCCTGTCGAAGAGCGACTCCCAGGTCGTGCCGTTGTTGGTGGTCTTGAAGACCCCGCCGATCCACGGCGCCACGTACATCGTGTAGAGATGCGCGAGCCGCGGCGACGCAGGCACGTCGATGTCGGCGATGCGCGCCTGCATGCGGAACGGGCCGATGTTTCGGTACCGGAGCGATGAGACGAGTCGGGTGGTGAGGGTGTCCGTGTCCTGCGCGTTGATTCGCGCGGCCGGCATCACTGCGCAGATGGCCGTGACCGTGAAAAGGATTCCGTGTCTCATTGGAGCTGGCTCGTGTGGCTGTTCGGTGACTGCGCTGCCGGCGGTTGCCCGGGCGTCGTCAAGCGGTTGCGGTGACAGGATATAGTATCCAATCCCTGGTCCGGCAAGCAGGGCCGAGGCGGGTGATGGCTGCGCAGGGCGGAATTGACGACGTAGATCGTAATTTTGGCTACATGCCTGGTGAGAGCGCCTGCCGCTGCAAGGGCTCGACCGAGATTGGCGAATACCTGGCGTGCCTGAACCGCCCAATCACCGCGGCCGGCGAGCTTACCTTCCATGTCTTCGGGCTCGTGCCGGAGACGAAATACTGGTTTGATACCCGTCGCGACAACGACTTGTGAGCTCAAGGCGTCCGTCCCCACTCCGTCCCCCCTACTTCAGCTGGCTAAGGAAACTGCGCTCCGACCCATGTTTCGGTGCGTCCGGTATCTTCCGATGCGGGTGCGACGCGAGGCACACGCGGGCAATTCCAACCTGGATGTATACATGGTTCCCGATTGGCTCCTCATTCGGCTACTGCTTGGACGAGGCCTCATCCTGTGGCTGGGGGTGAGACTCAGTTTCGCGCTCATCGGATTCGCACTGTACGGCCATCTGCCTACCGCCTTCGGCCCCATGACGGTGCTGTTCATCGTTGGGCTCACCGGCGTGCTCGAACTCGTCGATCAACGTCGACGCGGAGAGGTGGACCTGTTCGGCAATCTCGGGATCTCGCGCGCCGTCGTGGCGACTCTCGCTGCTGTGCCGGCACTCGCGGCTGAGATCGCGATTAGCGTCGCCCTCCGATATCCGTGATCGTGCTCGAGCTCGATAGCGTCGGGAAATCGTTTGGGCGGCGCCGTATTCTGACGTCCGCGACACTGCGCGCTGAAGCGGGGGGTGTGACGGCGCTGCTCGGACGGAACGGCACCGGAAAGTCGACATTGCTCGCCATCGCAGCAGGCGTGATCCGTGCAGATTACGGGCGAATAATCTTTCGAGACCGGATGCGGGAACGCCCGACTCACGCCGCGCTGGCGGGTGAGGGGCTCTTCTTCTTACCGATGCGCGAACTGCTGATCCCGACGATGCTCGTCGGCGCGCAGCTCGACCTCGTGACGCGCACGTTCGCCACGACGCCCGACGGTGCATTGCTCGACCAACTACACATCCAGGACCTACGGGATCGTCGCCCGCTCACACTTTCGGGTGGCGAGCGGCGTCGCGCCGATCTCGCTGCCGCCGTCTGCCGCACACCGGTGTGTCTTCTCGCTGACGAACCGCTCCGGGATCTTGCACCACTGGACGCGGAATGCTGCGCAGACGTTCTGCGCTCACTGGCACGCGCAGGGTGTGCGGTCGTCGTAACAGGGCATGAGGTTGAGCCATTGCTTCAGGTAGCAGACCGGGTCGTCTGGTGCACGGATGGCACGACGTATGATCTCGGCACACCTGCCAGCGCAGCGGATCATTTGGCGTTCAGACGCGGGTATCTGGCCGGCGCATGAGTCGATGGTGCGCGTCAGACTGTGCCACGTATATTTTCGCGCATGGACAGTGACATCGAAGCCGAGATTCGCGCCGCCGCGTTCGCGCGAATCGCTCGACTTCGAGACACTTACGGTGGTCGCATTCCACGATCTGCCCTCATGGAGGGCGTCGTTGTTGCTGGACAAAAGATTCCGATCTGGAACTACCAGAAAGGAATTTTCAAACCGGCCGCGTTTGGTCGGGACGGCGCCGCGCTCAGCATTCAGACATCGGTTGACTCGCCTTACGCAGATGTCCAGGATGCCGAAACCGGTGAGATTGCTTACAAGTACCGCGGCACCGACCCGAATCATCCCGACAACGTCGCATTGCGGCGTGCGATGGAGACGCGTCAGCCGCTGATCTACCTGATTGCAGTTGATCCCGGGTTCTACGATGCCATCCTGCCAGTCTACGTCGCCCACGACAGTCCTGCTTCGCTCCAGTTCACACTCACTGTGGATCAGTTCGCCATGGCTTTTGTGGCTGACACCGCGGATCCGATGAGGACGGCGCTACGTCGAGAGTACACCACGCGCACCGTCCTCCAGCGATTGCACCAACAGCGGTTTCGCAGACTGGTCCTCACCGCGTATCGTGGGCAGTGCTGTATCTGTCACCTGCGGCATGTGGAACTTCTCGACGCTGCGCACATCCTGCCGGACCGGCATGCCAAGGGTGAACCGGTTGTTCCAAACGGCCTTGGACTGTGCACGATCCATCATTCCGCGTTCGATGCGAACATCATAGGCATTGATCCGCTCGCTCGCGTCCACGTTCGCGCGGATATCCTGGAGGAAACCGACGGCCCGATGTTGCGTTATGGGCTGAAGGAGGCGGAGGGGATTCGATTGCTGCTTCCACGCAAGAGCGAACTGCGGCCAAATCCGGAATTCCTTGCGGAGCGGTTTGAGTCGTTCAAGGCGGCGTGAGGAATATCGGTGCAGAGAACGTCAAAAACCAAAAACGGGGTCAACGTCAAAAACGGGGTCAGGTCTTGCCCCGTGCGCGCTGACGCTCTCAGCTGCTTCCGATCCGGCTCACGCGCGGGTAATTGATACGGAGTACTCGCCGATCGCGCGGTTGGAGCTGAAGTGCCGCAGGGTTTAGCGAAAGACTGCAATCACCGGCAGCGACGCACGGGGCAAGACCTGACCCCGTTCTGTTCGGGCGCCATCCTGCCCCGTGCGGTCAAGTCGACGCGCGGTGCAGCGCAAGAGCATAGACCCACACAGAACAACTTCCTACAGTGATCACCTATACGTATCTCATCCTCGCCTGCTGGCTGGTATTCGCCGGTTATTGGGCTCTTTCCGCGCCACGCGCCAAGAAGAACATCCGCGGTCCGAGTTTCAGGAACGGCATGTATTTCCGGCTGGCGCTCATCGTCGCCGTGATCGTCGTGGCGCACTTCACGGCCAACAGGTACTGGGTGTGGCATGCCGGCGCAGCGTGGCGCACCGATTCCGCGTACGGGATCTTCTCGAGCACGCTGGTCCGCTCGATTGGCGTGGCCCTGTGCGCGTTCGGGATCGCGTTGGCGATCTGGGCGCGCAGGGTGATCGGCAGGAACTGGGGGATGCCTATGTCGCTGAAGGAGAACCCCGAGCTCGTGACGAGCGGCCCGTACGCCCGTATCCGGCACCCGATCTACACTGGAACCCTCACTGCGGTGCTCGGTTCGGCGCTCGCCCTCGGTGCGATCCTCTTCATCCCGTTTCTTTTCTTCGGCGCATACTTCATCTATTCCGCGACGAAGGAGGAAGCAACGATGGCGCGGCTGTTTCCCGGTACGTACGCGGAGTACATGCGTCGCACCAGCATGCTGATCCCGTTCGTGCTCTGATTCGCTTCTCACTTGCACCATGTACAGCCGCTACTCGTGTCCCTGCTGAATCGCTACCATTCCCCGGCCGGTTGCCGAGTAGTGACGTTGATCCGGTTGAAGAGATTGACGAGCGCGACGTGCAGCACCAGCGCCGCCAATCCGCGTTCATCGAAGTGCTCCGCTGCGGCCTGCCAGATATCATCCGGCACCGCATCCGCACGGTCG
>DATNCZ010000118.1:0-5486 GCA_035553335.1 Gemmatimonadaceae bacterium | reverse complement strand
GCGCGCAATGTCCGGCGCCGCAACACCGCGTGCAGCGAACTTGAGCGAACGGTTCAGCAACGCGTCCGCTGGAAGATTCTCCGAGCGCGCATCACTGATCACTGCCAGCACGTGCTGCGCAACATCCGCCGGCAGCACCGCGGAGAGTCGTGCCGACGGATCGGTCGCGTTGCTCTGCGCGATCGCCGAGCTCGTGATCAGCGCAAGCGCAAGGACGCTGTTGCTCACTGTTGTGATTAAACGCATTCTCATCGCGGAACCCTTGGGAAACAGGAGCGCTGGCCGGTCAGGTGTGAAGCACACCAGGTCACCACTGACACCGGCCTTCACTCGGTTAGACTGCACGCTCACCCGGGCCGGTCACATCCGGATTGAAATGAGTTTGTGACGCACTGCACCACGTGGTCATGGGACGATGAGCACCGCGGTCAGCCCGCCAAATTCATCCGTCACCGTCGGCAACGAGGGCGGCGGAAGCCACTTGCCGCCGTTGACCCGGACATTCATCTGATAGGTTCCCGGTGTGAGCGGCGTCTCGTACGAGTACCAGCCATCGGCACCGCGACTCAACGCAGTCGGCGCCCAGCCGGTGAAGTCGCCCGTTACTTCCACCGTACGAGATCCCGGCACCCTGAGCCGGAGAATGCGTCGTCCGGCAGCACTGCCTGCGAGCTGGAGCTCTGTCACGCTCGTTGCCGCGGCAACTGGCGCGAGCGGGCGCGTTGTCAGCGCCGGCCGCGCCGTGCGGGTCAATGCGATGCGCACGCCAGCCGACACGAATCGACCGCCCGGAAATCCCTGTGTGTAATCCACGGGATAGGTGCCGGCGCTGGCCAGCAACGCGACGCGCGGCAACAGCCAGGCGACCGCACTGACGCTGCCCCACGCGCTCGGACTCGCACCGAGCGACGGGAGATGCGACCCAGCACGCGTCACGGCGACCGCGCCGAGGTCGAACATGCCGACCTGCCACCGTCCTTCGGCCGTCATGTCGGTGTAGCGGATGGAATCGTCGACCGCGGTCGGCTGTGCGGTAAGCGTTGCGTCGACGGATCCCCTCGAATACCAGAGCCCAGCCTCACCCTCCTTTACACTCCGCCAACGCGAACCGTCCGACGTCGCACCACCGCCGGCCCCGACCCATGCACCAAGGCTCGCGGCATCGATATGCAGGCGACCCATCCCGATCGCGACGCCGGTGTTGGTCCCGTCCTGATGAGCGCTTCCCCCCAGCGTCCCGGCCAGCTCTGCCGAGAATGCGCCAGCCGACGGCGTGAACACCGATGCACCGAGGGAGCCGTTTGTGCTCCAGGATCGCGCCAGTTGCGCGAAGGTTCCGGACGCCGCCACAGTAGCGTTATCCCAGCCCAGCCGGAGAGATGGTGTGATCCCTGTGGCCGCCGCATTCAGGGAATCCGCGTAGCGAAGCTGCGTCTCCTGCACGTCCAGCGATGAAACAACCTGCTGGGCTTCGGCGACTCGGCGGACCCCACTCAGCGCGACCACGCTGGCGACCAGGAGCACGCTCCACCTGGCACGCCGATGCACCAAATGGGAATAGATTCCAATTGTTGCTATGATCACGCTATAGTGGCGCTACAGTGGCGCAATTCTGATCGATCAATCGGTTCCCACCGTAACGATAGAACTCGGAGTGTCGAAGTCGTCCGCCAGACGCTCCGAGGCGGGGTCTGCAACCCAGTGCTTGCCATCCACTACAAAAGCGTACTCGTGTCGCCCCGCGGGCAGCGCGACCTGAGCGCTCCAGACGCCGGGCTTGACCGCTACCAGCGGTGTCGCACGTTTGGCCCATGCGTTGAAGTCTCCAACGAGGCTTACCGTCCGCGCACTGGCATCCGTGAGGACGAATCGCACCACGTAAACGGTATCGTGGGATGGCGCCGCCGCCACTGCCTGACGGGCGGGCTGCGCCTGAACGCCGTACGTACCGCCTGGCGCCTGCGGCATCATGCTGGCGCGCCGAGCAATGGAAAGCGTCCCGAGGCTTACAATCGCTGCGAAGCCAGCAGCGAGAGCGCCCCACGCGGCGGGTGGAAGAGTGACAGAACGTCGCCGGCGCCAGGCCGCAATCGGCGTCACACGCGGCCGGAGTCCGAGCACTGTAGCCGCGCTGGGCGCGGCTTGCGGCGTCTGCGAGCGCTGCGCGTCCTGAATGGCAGCTCTGACACGCTCGTCGAAACCGAGCCGCGGGCTTTCCGCCGTACGCAGAATAGACCCCAGCTGCCGCGCAAATTCCGCGTCCTCCCGGCTCGGCTCGTCGCCGTCGTGCTCCATGTTCGAATGGATCCTCACCGTACCACTCCCTCGAGCAATTCCCGAAGTCGCTCACAACCTCGTTTGGCTCGCATTTTGAGCGCCGAGACACCGACGCCGGTGATTTCCGCTATCTCGTCGTAACCAAGCTCTTCCACGTATCTGAGGAGAAATACCTCGCGCTGCTCGGGTACGAGCTGCGCGAGAGCGTATTCGATCTCCTCGCTGACCGCCGAGTCTTCGTGCGACGCCGGATCGGCGACGTCCGGAGTCACATCGACGAGATGCCGGTCGCGGCGCGCCGTACGTGTAGCTCTGGTGCGGCACTCGTTTACCAGAATCTGATACAGCCATGCCCCGAACCGCGCTCTGTCCCGGCACGCTGGCAACGCGCGATACGCGCGGACAAATGCGTCCTGCAGAGCCTCTTCGGCGTCGTCCCGATTCCCCAGGATCCTCAGCGCAAAGCGGAAGCAGAGGTCCCGATAGCGCTGAACCAGGACAGTGAACGCGTCGATGTCGCCGTTCACGACCGAGGCGATGATTTCGGCGTCTGGGGGAACCACCACTTCCATGCTATATAGACTAGGTCCCAACGCCGCCGGTCACAGCTGATGCGCCGGTTATTCGCGTCGCGGATCGCGATGTTATCCGAACGCCCTCTGCCTTATTCCGTACAATACGATGATCGCGTCAATCCAATCGCTCATTGCAGTCCTGTTCGCGGCCGGCGCGGCGCTACCCACGGCCGCCATCGCGCAGACGACACCATCTCCGGCGATGGCGGCCGGACTCGCAACCGCGGACTCGCTCATTCAGACGGCGATTGCGAACAATCTCATTCCTGGTGCTGTGCTGGTAGTGTCGCGCAACGGCAAGGTGTTGCAGAACCGTGCGTTCGGATACGCCGAGCTGTATGACTTCAAGCTGCATCGGCTGGCACATCCCCGCCCAATGCATACCACCACGATGTTCGATCTCGCATCGGTGACGAAGGTGATGGCAACGACGTTCGCGGTGATGATGCTCGTCGATCGCGGAGAGGTGAACGTGGATGCGCCGGTTTACACGTACCTGCCGGACTTCCGCGGGCCGCATCTGGACAGCATCACCGTTCGCAATCTGCTCACGCATTCCGCGGGCCTGGTACAGTGGCAACCGCTGTATTACCACGCCTCCAACGAGCGCCAGGCGTATGACGTCATACGCAAGATGCCGCTGCAATGGGGTGTTGGCGAAGGTCGTCATTACAGCGATCTCGGCTTCATGCTGCTCGGCTACATCGTCGAGCATGTGAGCGGCGAGCCACTCGATGTATTCGTGCACAAGGAACTGTACCAGCCACTTGGGCTCGAGTCGATAACATTTCTTCCGAAGAAGCACGGCTTCACCGATTTCGCCGCGACGGAACAGGGAAATGGCTACGAGAAGCACATGGTGTACGACTCGACTTTCGGATATCGCTATCGCGGCGATCCGACCGCGTGGAACGGCTGGCGGCAATATGTGCTGAACGGAGAGACGGACGACGGGAACTCGTGGTATGCGAATGGCGGAGTGGCTGGTCACGCCGGACTGTTCGCGACCGGCGCCGATCTGCGCGTTCTGCTCGATCTGTTGAACAACCGGGGATCATACGGCGGTCATCAGTACATCCGACAGTCCGTCGTCGATTCGTTTCTCACCGTCGACCGGTTTCAGAACTACCTCGGCTGGATGAAACCACCGAACACACCGGACGGCAGCTACATGCACAACGGATTCACGGGGACGTACGTGATCGGCGTGCCGAAGGCAGGCTTGTCGATCGTGCTGTTGACGAACAAGCAGAACGTCGGCGCGAACAGCCGCGGATACTTCTCCGATGTGAAGCCGCTGGATGAAGGCGTGACGAGGGTGTTGGTGAATGCGGCGATGGGCATCGAAGTCAGCCGCTAACGGCAGTCAGCGGGAGCGATAGTATCAGGGCAACTCGTGACAGCATGCAGCACGCGCCACGCGGCGTTCAACATCGGCTCCAGCTCCGCTCCCCACAGAATCCACGAGTGCCGCCCGGGAATCTCGTGGTACTCGTACCGCGCGCCATACGCACGCAGTGAATCCGTGAATGCTCTGTTACTCGGCAGGAAACTCGGATAGTCGTCATGCGTGCCGATGGCGAGAAATACGTACGGTAGACTGTCCGCCATCGTACGACGGAAAATGCGCACGGGATCGTACTGCGCGACCGATGAGACGCCGCCGGATCCAAACGCTTTCAAAATGCTTTTCCCAGTCCCCTTCCAGAGAACGGTGTCCGATTGCCCCATCACACTCGCCACCGATAGTGCGGCGCTCAATCCGCCGACAAAACGATATCTGTGTGGATGACGCAGACCCAGCATCACCGCGCCGTAGCCGCCCATCGAGAGTCCGGCGATCGCCTGGCGCGTCGTGTCGATGGAGAAACGCCGGATCACGTCGCTGTAGAGATCTACGGTAATGAACGTTTCGTACGCCGCGTCCGGAGCCGACGGCGCGTTCACATACCACGAATTTTCGGCGCTCGGCAGCACGACGATGAATGGGTAGCGCTCGATCTCCTTGAGCAGATCCGTGCGGCGCAGCCAGTCATCCTTGCCGCCGGAATAGCCGTGCAACAGCCAGAGGACCGGGTAACGCTGGTTGGCTTCATATCCGGACGGAAGCACCACATTGTACGCGACGCGCCGGCCAAGCGACGCGGCGTTGACTGTGTCGGTCTCTACACGGACAGAGTCATCACGTACGTACGGAGTCGTGGTTGCACAACCCGCGGCGAGGAACGCCAGGGCGGCAGTCAGCGCGCACGCGTGTCGCCTGTGGGGCATTATGCCCTGGAACATAACACCCACGGTGATCGGGACGAATGCCATGCTTCCGATGTCCTGGTTCACGTGATGGTATCGAGCCTCGATGAACCCATCGAAGAGCACGAACGGCGCCGACACGCCGGCGCTGCGCTTTCCGGCACTCAACGTCGGGTTCTCCGGATCGGGTATGCGCGCATGCATTGCACGCAGGCGCCGCACGTTTTGTGCGCGTCCCGCGCATTCTATCTCTGTCCACTGCTGAACAGGTTGAGGATGTTTCCATCCGGATCCTTGAACCAGGCGACGCGCATGTTGCCCGACACATGGATGTCGCCTTCGAGCACTGTGTCGGGCATCGTGTAGTGCTCGAACGTTATGCCC
>DATNCZ010000117.1:0-16274 GCA_035553335.1 Gemmatimonadaceae bacterium | reverse complement strand
GGAGGCGTACGATGAGAATTGTCGCGTTGTTCCTGGGCCTGGCGATCGCGCTCCCGCTGCACGCACAGCAAGACGGCGGACGCACCGCCACCGCGAACGAACCCGTTGCGACTGTCACCGCGAGCGGACGCGGCGACACGCGCATCACTCCGGATCGCGCCACACTCTCGATCGGTGTCGAAACAAAAGCAGCCACCGCCGCGCAAGCCAGCGCCGACAATGCGCGCAAGCAGCGCGCGGTGATCGACGCGATCAAAGCGTTAGGCATATCCGATCAACAGATCTCGACAGCCGACTTCAGCGTCTACCCGGAGACCGCGCCCACGGCCAAACCCGACGGTGTGCCGCGGATCGTTGGTTACACGGTCACCAACACCGTTCGCGTCGATGTGCAGCACGTCGACCAGGTTGGCACCCTCATTGACGCCGCACTGGGCAAGGGTGCCAACACGATCAATTCGCTTTCGTTCTATGCGTCTAACGAGGACGACGCGCGGCGATCCGCGTTGGCGCTCGCGGTGCAGCATGCTCGCGGAGACGCAGAAGCCATGGCCAAGGGCGCCGGCGGCCGGTTAGGCGACTTGATCGAGGTCACGTCGCAGGCTGGCCCAGAGCCTGGCCAGCCCTTCGCCGTACGAATGTCGATGTCGGCTGGAGCCACGCCGATCAGTCCTGGTAGCCAGACGGTCTCTGCCCAAGTCAGCGCGCGCTGGCGTTTCGTGAAGGAATAGCTTACTTGGCGCCTAACTGTCTTAATGATAACGCCATACTGTCGCTAAAGGCCGTGATAAAATCAGGCTCTGTTTCATGTGAAACACGCCGTCGGAGATCGTGGATGTGTTTCACGTGAAACATGAAGAGGGCCTACCGCTAGCCAGCGACTGATTATATTGGCGGCTCGCGACAGATTGTCCAAGACCCTCAGATGGACGGAAGCGACTGGTGGCTAGGGTCATCGCGATCGCTAATCAGAAGGGCGGCGTGGGGAAGACCACCACAGCCGTAAACCTCGCTGCAAGCTTGGCAGTCGCCGAGCAGCGTACGTTGCTCGTGGATGGCGATCCGCAGGGAAACGCCACCAGCGGGGTGGGTCTCGATGGCGAGCGCCTCCAGCGCACCGTGTATAACGCGTTGATCGGGGAATGCTCGCTCTCCGAAGTGATCCTCCGATCTATACAGTTCGCGCATCTTGACGTCGCCCCGGCTACGCCGGATCTGGCAGGCGCTGAAGTCGAGCTTGTCGATCACGCCAGGCGCGAGCTCGCAATGCGTGACGCGATTTCCCCGGTACGATCGCGCTACGATTTTATCCTGATCGACTGCCCACCATCGCTGGGCATTCTAACGGTCAACATGCTGGCGGCTGCGGATGCCATCCTCATTCCTGTCCAGTGCGAGTACTACGCGCTCGAGGGTCTCTCGCAGCTGCTCAACACCGTGCACATGATCCAGCGCGGCCTCAATGCCGATCTCGCGATCGATGGCGTCCTGCTCACGATGTACGACGCCAGGCTGAACCTGTCGCGCCAAGTTGCGACCGACGCGCGCGAGTACTTCGGCCCGAAGGTCTTCGACGCCGTCATCCCGCGTAACGTGCGACTCGCCGAAGCGCCCAGCTTCGGCAAGCCGATCATCTTATACGACGTCGCTTCTGCAGGTGCGCAGGCGTATGTCAGTGTCGCACGTGAGCTTCTCGAACGCTACCGACGCAGCGGAGATTTCACGCCGTCGGCCCTCCTCGCTCAGCCAGAGCCAGCGACACCACGAGAGCAGCCCGAGTGAAAGGGCGCTGCCCGCGACGATGCGGGATAGGCGAGACGTCGAACTACCGAGGTCGCAAATGAGCGCTCCCGAAGGCATCCCACCAAGGCTCCAGCATGTCTACTGATAAGCCGCGCCGCCTGGGACGCGGGCTCGAAGCTCTCCTGGCGTCGCGTCCTGGCGCCGCGGGCGCCGCCGGCGCCGAGTCGGCCAACCGACAGTCGCTGCAGCGAATTGCGGTTTCGCAGATCCATCCCAATCCGTATCAGCCGAGGACGGAGTTCAAGCCCGGCGAGCTCGCCGAGCTGGAGGGGAGTCTCAGAGTGAATGGTTTGCTTCAACCGATAGTCGTCAGATCGCGACCGAGCGGCGATGGCTACGAGTTGATAGCAGGTGAGCGACGCCTCCGAGCTGCCACGAAAATCGGCTGGGAGGATATCCCGGCGGTCGTGAAGGAGATCGATGACCGGATGCTGTTAACGTTGGCGTTGGTCGAGAATCTTCAGCGGTCGAATCTGAATCCAATTGAGGAGGCGCTAGGATATCAGCGTCTGATCAGTGACTTTACACTAACGCAACAGCAGGTCGCAGAAGTCGTCGGGAAAGATAGGACTACTGTTGCTAACATATTGCGACTATTAGCTTTACCTGACAATGTCCGACGGATACTCCAGGACGGCCATATCACCCTTGGACATGCTCGCGCCCTCCTCGCTGTCTCTGATGAACGCGAGCAGACGACCCTCGCCAACGAAATCGTCGCCCACGGACTCACCGTCCGCGACGTCGAAGAGCGCGCACGCGGTGGTCAGGCGGCCCGCAATCGACCACGCAGTCGTCGCGGAACAGCCAAAGCCGAACCGCCGGCCGCGCTTCGTCGCGCGAGTGACGAGTTGCGACGACTGCTACAGACCGACGTGTCGATTTCACAGCGCGATTCGGGACGCGGCGCAATCGAGATCGTCTTTTATTCCGCTGACGATCTCGATCGATTACTCGATCTTCTTCTGGGAAGCAGCCGAGACGCGATGTGACCAAAGAGCCCAACCCAAAAACCTCTGAACGCGGGTACGGCAACATCTACACGCCGCACGCTGGTTCAATGATCATCCAGGTGCAGCGGGAAAGCGGGCTCGCCAATCGCACGATCGTCCTAACGCAGCGCCAGGTTCGCCTCCTGAAACGCGGCGCGTACGCCGCCGCCACCATCCTCACCATTGTGGTGCTGAGCTGGTTCTTTCTCGCGTCGCAAGCCGCGCGCGTTCCCGGTCTCACGCGCCGCGTGCAAACGCTGCAGCATGACGTCACGCGACTCGACACACTCCAGGCGGCATTGACCGCGCTCGAAGGGCGGTTCCAGCAAGTCCAACACATGCTCGGCGCGTCCACGCCGGCGGCGGCGACAACCGCGGCTCCTGCCGCGCCACCGGGGGCGGTCCCTGACACGACGGCCGCTGCACCCCCCAGCCAATGGCCGTTGGCCGTTGCCGGCACCATCGTCGAGCGCGACGACACGACCTCGGCGGCCCACGGACTCGATATCGAGGCGCCGGCCGGTACGCTCGTTCGTGCCTCAGGCGCCGGTTCGGTCGTCGAGGTCAGTGTCGACTCGACGGGCACCGCAACCGTGCGCATCGCGCACGGCGACGGCTACGAAACCACATACGGAGACGTGCGCGACGTGCGGGTCACCCAGCACAGTCGCGTTGCCGCAGGGGCCACGATCGGCTCGTTAGGCAATCAGCCCAATGCTCTTCCCGCGCATCTTCACTTCGAAGTGCATCACAACGGCACGAGCGTCGATCCCATGTCGCTCATGAAACAGGGACCATCGAATGGCGATCTTTAACAAAGACGCGCGCGCAACGGATGACACGCGAGGCCCCAGCCTCGGCGGAAGCTCCTCGCTGTCGATCATTGCGGCCGGTACCAGCATCGACGGCGATATCGAGACCGAAGGCGTCATTCGCGTCGAGGGGCGCGTCGAAGGCTCGATTCACGCGGGACGCCAAGTTCTGATCGGCCGCCAAGGCGAAGTGCGTGGCGACATCACCACTCGCGAAGCAGTGGTCGGTGGGAAGGTCGAAGGCACCATCAACGCCAGCGAACGTCTCGAGGTTCAGAGCACGTCCGTCATCACAGGCGACATCAACACCCGTGCAATTGCGGTCGTCGAGGGAGGCCGAATCAACGGCACCGTGAGGATCACCGATGCCAAGGAACACGTCGATTCCGAAGAGCCGCAAACGCCCGCTTTAGCATTCGGACGCTAGCGCTCTACTGCTCGGCAGGCCTCTCCCGCACTACCTTGAAGGCGACAACCCACATTCGGTTGTCGCCTTTTTCGCTTTTTACACTTCCACAACGCAATACCATTCAAGGCCTTATGCCACCTGTGCACAGGCGTGTGCGCTTGTTCTCCACACTGTTCCACATTTGCGCACTGACGGCCTGCGGAACTGGAGCCGCCTCGGGAAGCACGGCCGACTCCACCGCATTCAAAGTTGCCCTCCTCACGCCGGGACCGATTTCCGATCACGCCTGGAATGCTGGCGCCTATCAAGGACTGGTCCGCATTCGCGACAGCCTCGGCGCTCACATCAGTCACATCCAGGTGAAGACACCGGCCGACTTCGAGGAGAATTTCCGGGCGTACGGAGCCCAGGGCTATAACCTGGTTTTTGGTCACGGCTTCGAATTTCAAGACGCCGCTTCGCGCGTGGGGCCGGAGTTTCCGAAGACCGTGTATATCACCACGTCGGGCAACCGTTCCGGACCGAACGTCGCCCCCATGATCTTTGGTTTCGAGGAACCCTCATACCTGGCAGGCGTCATCGCCGGGACGCTTTCGCATTCGCGTGTCGTCGGCGTCATCGGTGGTACCGACCTCCCTCCTGTAAAGAGCAGCTTCCTCGCCTTCGCAGCGGGCGTGCATGCAGTGGATCCGCACGTTACTGTCCTGACGTCGTACATCGGCAATTGGGACGACGCCAGCGCGGGCAAGGAACAGGCATTGGCGCAGATCCAACGCGGCGCCGATTTCATCTTTCAGAATGCCGACGCTGCCGGCCTGGGCATTTTTCAGGCGGCGAAAGAATCGAAAGGCGTGTACGTTTTCGGAGCCAACTCTGACCAAAGCAGCGTCGCGCCCAACGTCGTGATCGCGAGCGTGGTGATCGATTTGCCACACGCATTCCTAACGGTAGCACGCGAAGTGAAGGCGAGAACGTTCAAGCCCGGTATTCTGTATCTGGGCACGCGCTCCGATGTCACCAAGCTCGTGATCAACCCCACGCTCGATTCGCTCATCACGCCGGCGCTCCGCACGAGCCTCGACACCACGCGACAAGCGATCCTGAGCGGTCGCGTGCGTCCACCTCGTATCGAGTTCGTCGACTCGACCAGCACGCACTGACATGCCGGCACTCTCGGAGATCGCGCGGTACCTGGATGACCTGCTGCGCATCCCTGAGATTCCGGATTATCCGAATGCGCTCAATGGCGTGCAGGTCGACACCGGCGACGATATCGTGCGCGTTGCCGCCGCGGTGGATGCGCGCGAGCGGACGATTGGCGCTGCGGTCGCCGCAAGCGCCAACCTTTTGTTAGTCCATCACGGCCTGTTCTGGGGTGGTCTCGAGCCGTTGCGCGGACCGGCACTGCGACGCGTACAGGCGCTGATCACGGGCCGACTGGCGGTATACGGCGCGCACCTTCCGCTCGATGCGCACCCGCAGTTCGGCAACAACGTGCTGCTGGCGAAAGAACTCGGCCTAACGCCGACGTTCGGGTTCGCTCGGCACAAGACCATCGACATCGGAATCGGCGGTGAATCGGACGTGCCGACGATGGAGATCGTCGCGCGTGCGGCAGCCTTCGCGGCTCGCTATGGCGGATCCGTCAGGCACACCACGCTCGACGGCGGACGCGTGACCACACGTTGGGCCATATGCACCGGTGCGGGCGCGTCGCACGATACGATTGCCGAAGCTGCTCTGCGGCACATCGACACGCTGATCGTCGGCGAAGGCGCACATTGGACCGCCATCGATGCCGAAGAGCTGGGCATCGCGATCATCTACGCCGGCCACTACGCGACCGAAACGCTCGGAGTCCAGGCGCTCGCCGCTCACGTGAGCTCGACTTTCGGTATTCCGTGGACCTTCCTGCACGCGCCTACCGGTCTGTGAGCTCCACCTCCGAATCGCTCGCGCTCGAAGGCATTTCGTGCGCGTTTGGCTCGGTGCGCGCGCTCGACGGTGCGTCGCTGACGGTGCGGAACGGCTCGGTGCACGCACTGCTCGGGGAAAACGGTGCAGGCAAGACGACGCTCATGCGCGTCGCCTTCGGCCTCGTCCGCCCGGACGCGGGAACGATTCGAGTCCAGGGCCGAGCGGTCACCGTCGGGTCGCCGGCCGCGGCGATTGCGTTAGGCCTGGGCATGGTGCACCAGCACTTCAGCTCGATTCCCGCCCTGAGCGTCATCGAGAATGTCGCGCTCGGCGGACGCGGCGTGTATCGCGCCAACCGCGTTCGCGTGCGCGTGCAAGCGATCTGCGAACGCGTCGGATTCTCGCTCGATCCGGATGCGCGAGCGGGCGACCTGTCGGTTGGCGCCCAACAACGGCTCGAGATCGTGAAAGCGCTCGCACGCGGCGCTCGCACGTTGATTCTCGACGAACCGACGGCCGTCCTCGCTCCGCGCGAGGCCGACGACCTGCTGCAAGTGCTCCGGCGATTCGCAGACACCGGTGGAACCGTCGTGCTGATCACGCACAAGCTCCCCGAAGCGCTCGTGACCGCCGATGATGTCACCGTTCTTCGAAACGGCCGCACGGTGCTCGCACGACCCGTGAGCGCGGTCGATTCTGTCACGCTTGCACAGGTCATGATCGGCGGCGCGCCGCCGGCCGAGAGACGCCACGAGCGACGCGCGCCCGGCGAAATCGTCGTGACGACTCGTGCGCTCAGCGCGTGCGACGCTCGGGGGGTGTTGCGAACGAAGGACGTAAACCTCGACGTGCGATCGGGGGAGATCCTTGGTGTTGCCGGTGTCGACGGCGCGGGCCAGCACGAACTGCTCCTGTGTCTGGCCGGGCGTCTCCCCCCCCGTTCCGGAACTGTCGATGGTCCGACCGCGGTCGGATTCGTCCCCGAAGACCGTCATCGTGACGCGCTCATTCTCGATTTCGACGCCGCCGAGAATCTCGCGCTGCGAGACGCCGGAGTGGCGCGCGGGCGCCTCGCGTGGCCCCGGATCAGAGCGCGGGCGGCCGCGCTCCTAACGGAATACGATGTGCGGGCACGGTCGACCGACACGCGAGTGGGAACGCTGTCGGGCGGCAATCAGCAGAAACTGGTGCTGGCACGGGAGCTGGAATTCGGGCCGCGACTCGTGATCGTCGAGAATCCGACGCGCGGTCTCGACATCGCGGCGACGGCCGCAGTGCACGATCGCCTTCAAAGCGCGCGCGACGCGGGCGCCGCGGTGGTGGTCTACTCGAGCGACCTCGACGAAGTCCTGGCGTTGTCCGACCGCCTCATCGTCATGTTCGACGGCCGCGCACGGGAAGTTTCGCTCGATCGCGACGCGGCCGGCCGGGCCATGCTGGGCGTGACGTGACCGGGCCTAACGCGACGGGCTCGCGATCACAACTGGCCATTCTCGCCGCGTGCCTGGTGCTCGGCATGTCGCCCTGGTTCAGCGCAACCGTGGCGGCGCCGGCCATGATCGCCGAGTGGCATCTTCCCGCGGCGACCGGCCCATGGCTCACGATGGCCGTGCAGCTCGGCTTCGTGGCGGGCACGCTGGTCGGGTCCGTGTTCATGCTCAGCGATCGATGGCGCGCCGAGCGCCTCGCCGGCTGGAGTGCGGCGGTCGCCGGCATCGCCACCGTGCTCATCGCGGAACGAGTACAGGGTGCGACGGGGGCGATTGTCCTCCGCGCGATCACCGGAGCAGCGCTGGCTGGTGTCTATCCGCCGGGCATCAAGCTCGTGGCTGGGTGGTGGCGTTTGCACCGCGGACTCGCCATCGGCGTGTTAGTCGGCGCGCTAACGATCGGCTCCGCGGCGCCGCATCTCATGGCCGCGATTGCGCCTAACCAGGATTGGCGTCGCGTGCTGCTCATCGCAGCCGCCGCCGCGTTTGCGTCGGCAGCGCTGTTTCTGCTAGCGGTGCGAGAGGGACCGTACCAGGCGCGGTCGGCACGCGTGACGCTTGAAGGGTTGCGACGGGTGGTCGGCGACCGTGGTGTGGTGCTGGCAACGGCTGGCTATCTCGGACACATGTGGGAGTTGTACGCGATGTGGAGCTGGATCGCGCTCTTCTGGACCGCGGTCGCAGCACAGCGTGCGCTGTCGACCGCGGTGCCAAGCACCATGGCGTTTTTCACAGTGGCGGCCGGAGCCGTGGGTTGCGTGGTTGCCGGCTTGCTCGCCGATCGCTTCGGTCGAACGACCATCACGATCGCTTCGATGTTCGTGAGCGGGTGCTGTGCGTTAGTCGTGGGCTTCGCGTTTCGCGCCGCTGCGTCGCCGGTACTGCTCGGCGCCATCACGTTGATCTGGGGCGTCAGCATCGTTGCTGATTCCGCGCAGTTCTCAGCGTGCGTGACCGAGCTCGCGCCACACGAGTACGTCGGCACTGCTGTCACCGTGCAGACGTGCCTCGGGTTCCTGCTCACTGTTGCGAGCATCCGCGCGGTTCCGCTGTGGGTCGCGCGCTGGGGCTGGGGATACGCCTTCGCTCCGCTCGCTCTGGGCCCGCTGCTGGGAATCGTGGCGATGCTTAAGCTGCGTGGAAGCGACTATCGATCGCGCCTCGCCGGCGGCCTCGGTTAGGCAATAGGACGTGAGCGGCCCGATCTCCAGTGTGGAAGCCGCGTCGAACAGCGGCTGGCGCCGACGCATTCGGGCGTCACTGACAACCAGCGCGGCCGCCGCGATCGTAGCGGCTGCGGCACTGACACTGCTATGGGTCGCGCTTCGCTTGGCGGGGTTCGATGCCACGCTCGCCCTTGGTGCACTGTGGCGCGGATCGTTCGGCAACTGGTATGCGTTCACATCATCGACGCTCGTCCGCGCCACGCCGCTCGTGTTGACGGGTCTCGCCGTGGCAGTGGCATTTCGCGCGGGCGTGTGGAACATCGGTGCCGATGGCCAGCTGCTCATCGGCGCAGCCGCCGCGGCTGCAGTCGGCCTCGCGTGCGGCAACGGACTCGGCTGGGCCGTGTTGCCGCTGGCGCTCTTGGTCGGGGCGATCGGAGGCGGTTGTTGGGCAGGAATCGCCGCATTTCTTCGCACCCGATTCGGCGTACTCGAAGTAATCAGCACGATCATGTTGAACTTCGTCGCGCTCGATCTGGTCGGATATCTCGTTCGAGGTCCGCTGCAGGAGCCGAGTCATGCATATCCGCAGAGCAATCCGATTCCGGCGGACATGCACCTGCCGATGCTCATTCCGGGCACCAGGCTTCATTGGGGGTTCGTGCTCGCGTTCGTCGCGGCCGCGGTTCTTTGGTGGGGAATGCGCTCCACGGCAGCTGGATTCCGTGTGCGTGCGATCGGCGCGAACGCGGACGCATCGCGAATCGCCGGTCGCATCGATGTTCCCCGGACGACGACTAACGTCCTGCTCCTGAGCGGAGCGCTGTCGGGATTGGCCGGTGCGATCGAGGTGAGCGGAGTTACGTTCGCGCTCTACGAGAACATCTCGCCCGGATACGGATACACCGCGATCGCGGTGGCGCTGCTCGCGGGACTCGATCCGCTCGGCGTGCTCGGGACCGGCATCTTGTTCGGGGCGCTCGAGGCGGGAGCTCTGTCAATGCAGCGCGAGGCATCGGTGCCTTCGGTCGTCGTCACGGCAGTCGAGGCAGCTCTCGTACTGCTCTTGCTCGCATTGAGCCGGCGCACCGGCGCAGCGAGCATCATCGGCCGTCTCGCTGGTGCGCGAAACGCCGGCGAGGAAACGCCATGACTTCGGCGCTCACGAGTTTTCTCGAAGCATCCGTTCGAACGGCCACGCCTTTGGCGTTAGCCGCACTCGGCGAGCTGCTGGTCGAACGCGCGGGGGTCATCAACATCGGGCTCGAGGGCATCGTTCTTGGCGGCGCCTTCGGTGCGCTGCTCGGAGCAGGAAGCAACAGTCTCGTGTTGGGGTTCATTGCCGGCTGCTTGGCCGGCGTGGTGATCGGCGCGCTGTTCGCCGTGTTCGCGGTCAGTATGCGCGCCGACCAGATCATCACCGGCACGGCGGTCAACCTCCTCGTGCTTGGCCTAACGGGGGCGCTGTATCGAGGATTGTACGGGGCGACCGGCGCAGCGCTCACCATTCCTACGACCGGCTCGCTTGCGATTCCGCTGTTGTCGCGGATCCCGATACTCGGACCGACGTTCTTCGACCAACCGCCTCCGACCTATCTCGTCTACCTGACCGTGCCGGCATTGTGGTGGTGGTTGTACCGCACCCACGCGGGCCTGGCCGTTCGCGCAATCGGCGAACGTCCCGAATCTGTTCGAGTCGCCGGTGTCAACGCGCACTGGTGGCGCTGGATCACGTTGCTCGTTGCCGGCGGCCTTGGCGGCGTGGCGGGTGCGACGCTGGTGTTGTCTCAGTCGGGAACTTTCGCCGAAGGAATGTCGGCGGGACGCGGATTCATTGCGATCGCCATCGTCGTGCTCGGCCGTTGGCGGCCGTTAGGCGTGTTGGTGGCGTCCTTGCTGTTCGGTGCCGCGAGCGCCTTGCAGTACCTGTTCCAGGCGATGGGATGGAAGGTGCCGTATCAGCTCTTCCTCGCGCTTCCCTACGTACTCACGTTACTCGCTCTGGCCGGTTTCGCGGGGCGGCGGATCGAGGCGCCGACCGCACTCGGCCGCCCCGCCTAACAGCCCGTGTGCACGCTCGTCCATCGCACGCGCCACGAGCCATCTGTACCGCGTTCCATGATCGAGTACGCGTTCGTGTCCTGACCTTCGCGCAACACGACGAGTTCAACGTGAGGCGGTGATGACAGGCGCAGCACGGCCAGGACGTCGGTCGTTTCGATGGCTTCCTCCAAACCACCGGCACGCTCGTGGTACGCGACGCGGAACGGAGCTTCCGGCGTCGTGCTGCTCCGCTCGGCGATGAGCAGTGTGTGCTGCTCGAGCGGAGACGCTTCCTGATTCAGCCGCCTAACGAGATCGGCCACGATCGCTTCGATACCGGGAACAGGCTGGAACCTGAACGCATAGCGGACCGAGAACGGAATGCCGCGGAATGTCTTGCTCGTGTCGTCCGGTAAGGCAGATGCGAGCCGGGTGAGGTCGGCCGCCAGTCGCGCAGAGTCCGCGCCGGACATTCCGTCCAGCGAATCGAGAGCCACGGGAGTGACGTGCTGTTGCACGAAGCCGATGGTCCATCCGGCAGCACGGCTCGTATCGACTAGACCAAGGGTCGCCGTCGGCCACTCGACGCATTCGTCGCCGGCCCATTCTTTGGTGCCTGCCGAGATGACCGGCGCGACCCCTATCGCACCGTCGCGCCCGACAAGCTCCACGGAATCGCCGCGAAGTGTCGATGCGTCCAGCTGCAGCGTGTCTGGTACCGTGCTGTCACTGTAGTCCGGAAACACGACGAGCGCGTTCGCGGCAGATGCACCGCGGGCCAGCATGATCGGCCCAACTGTGGAATCCCATTGCGTTGCTGTAGGCCGAGCGGGCAGCGTCGCCGTCGACTCGGATGGATTGCCAGGGGCCGCGCGCGTCGGCGTGGACGATCGAGATCGTTCGCACGCTGAGAGAAGAGGGACCAGCCACAGAGCGTGCAGCGCAACGCGAATGGCAACACGTCGGGGCGCGATCATGGTGCAATCTTCCTGTGGCCCACGCGGGCGTCAACAACCGCCGCAGCTACGCGAGAGTTCGTCAGCGTGAGCGCGGAGGCAGAAAACGACCGACGAGGTCCCAGTGCCACGCTTCCCGGCGAATACCGGTGCGCGGATCCTTGAGCGGTTTGTATTGGAGACGTTCAGGAGAGAGTCCAACTTCTTGGCCGTACTCGAGCAGACGCTCGCGGTCAGTCGATACGAGATGCGCCATAGGCTGCCCCCGGTACACATGTCGGTGCAGCCATAAGCCGCCATCCATGGCGTAGGTCATTCCTTCTTTTCTCTTCTCGAACTCGCGATACCATCCCGTCACTAACATGCCTCGACGGCTCCGCGCGTCAGCCTATCACTAGTTGCAGGCGACGACCGACTCCACGGTGGCGGGCGATGGCGGCGCAGCAGTTCCAATGAAGATGGCGCAAGTGGCGGACGACGCGCCTGGGTGACTCGCCGTAGCCGACCAACCAGCCGGTGTTGCTTCACCAACCGTCACCGTCGTCCCGGGGGACGGCTGAAAGTTGATAGCGGTGAGGTCAGTCGAGTAGACGTCGTTCGTGTAGTAGTACGACTCTTCCGCCGTCGCCAAGTTGCGCAAGTCGGACTTCATCATCGCCGTATACGCCTTGCCTTTCGTCGACGCGAACTTCGGAATCGCGATCGACGCCAGGATGCCGATAATAACGACGACTATGAGCAGCTCGATCAGCGTGAAGCCGGATACGCGGGAGCGGGACATAGGACGTTCCCCATGAACGAAAATTGGGGCCACGAAGTGTGGCTCGGGGTGTCCCTTGGGCAATGGGGGTGCCGCTCTTATGGCCGGTACTAAGCTGTTGCCCTAGTGCGATTTACGACGCCAATGTCCTAACGGGATGGCCAGTTTGACCGTTCGATTTGCCACGCTTGTGGCAGACTGCAATGCGAGATGAGACGGCGCTTAAGTAGGGTGCGGAGGGGCCAATCAGGGGGTGCAGCCGATCACGTTCTTGATCGATGCGGGCGACAGGACGGGCGCATTTCCATAGTAGATCGCGCAGATGGCCGTATCGCCGTCGTAGCTTGCCTTCGCCGCCCAGCCGAGCGTGTCAGCCGACACCATGCTAATCGAGACGCGGGGAGTAGACGTGAACTGGATCTGCTGGAGGTCCGTGCTGTAGGTGCCGGTGAGATTCCAGTAGGCTTCTTCGGTCGTGGCCAAGTTCCTCAGATCCGTGACCATCGTCGTCAAATAGAAGCGCCGCTTGTACTCGTTGTACCGCGGAATCGCCAATCCGACGAGGATGCCAACGACCACCATCGCCACCAACAGCTCGACCAACGAGAAGCCACGCGCGTCGCGTCGAGGGAGCATGTTCGGTAAGACGATCCGCGTCGCTCAATGTCTCACCGGTGCGTCACCCCTTCGTATCCAGCCAGTTATCGCCCACGCCGATATCGACGACGAGTGGAACCGAGAGCTCAGCGGCATGCTCCATCTCGTGACTAACGAGGTGCCGCAGCGAGTCGAGTTCGTCGGGCGGTGCCTCGAACACGAGCTCATCGTGCACCTGGAGAATCATGATCGAGCGCGCTCCGCCCGATCGTAGCGCCTCGTGAATTCGAATCATTGCGAGCTTGATGAGATCCGCCGCCGAACCCTGAATTGGCGAATTGGTGGCGGTGCGCTCGCCGAACTGACGAACGCTGAAATTCCTGTCACGAAGCTCGGTGATGTAGCGCCGCCGACCGAATAAGGTCTGCACGTATCCGTTTTCTCGCGCAAAGGCCACCATGGAATCGAGATAGAGGCGAATTCCGTGGAAGCGCTCGAAGTATTCGCTGATGAACCGGCGTGCCTCGGCGAGCTCGATGCGTAATTGGCGCGAGAGTGCGTTAGCGCCCTGACCATAGATCGTAGCGAAGTTGATCGTCTTGGCTCGCGCGCGCATGTCCGACGTGACCTCTTCGATCGGGACGCCGAAGATGATGGACGCCGTCTGCCGGTGGATGTCGCCGCCGACGCGAAATGCGTTCACGAATGCACCGTCGTTAGACAGATGGGCGAGTAAGCGCAGCTCGATCTGCGAATAGTCGGCGGCGACGAGCTTCCATCCTTCGCGCGGAATGAAGCCGCGCCGGATGTCCCGTCCGAGCTCACGGCGAATGGGTATGTTCTGAAGGTTGGGGTCGCTCGACGACAGCCTGCCCGTGCTCGCTACCGTCTGGTTGAACGACGTGTGGATGCGGCCGTCAGCCGGATGCACGAGCGCTGGAAGCGCATCGAGGTACGTGCCTTCGAGCTTCGAAAGCTCGCGGTACTCCATGAGCAACGACGGCAGTGCGTGTCCCTGCTCCGCCAACTGCTGCAGTACCGATGCGTCCGTAGACGGACCACTCGGCGTCCGCTTCAGTACTGGCAGCTCCAATTTTTCGAAAAGGATCTGACGCAGCTGCGGATTCGAATTGATGTTGAACGGTTCGCCGGCTACTTCGTAGACCTCCTGCTCGACGCGCTCACGTTCGCGCTGAAAGCGTTCCTTCAGCGATGCGAACCACGGGCGGTCGATGGATACGCCGTGCCATTCCATCTGCGCTAGGACGCTGGCGAGCGGCAGCTCGATGTCGTCCACGAGCTTCGTGAGCTTGTACTGTTCGAGCTGCGGCTCGAACACGGCGCGCAGACGGACCATCATGTCGGCATCCTCGCACGAGTAGTCGCGCGCGGCGTTTACGGCGCATTCATCATACGGAACCTTATTTCGCCCTTTTCCGCAGAGATCCTCGTAGGTCGTCATCTTGTGATCGAGGAACTCGAGTGCGAGCACATCCAGTCCGTGTGAGCGACGACCGGGATCCAGCACGTAGCTCGCGATCATCGTGTCGAAGTCGACGCCCGCGAGCATCACGCCGGCGCGACGAAGCACGAGCATGTCGTACTTCGCATTCTGGACGGTCTTTCGAACGGTTGGGTCCTCGAGCAGTGCGCGCAGCGGCGCCAACTCGTCCGATGTTAGCGGCGGCAGGTTTCGAATGGCGGCGGCACCGGCATCAGCGACTGTCGCATCGTTAGGCAGGAGCTCCTGCTGGGCAGGGCGACGCGACCGGTGTCGAAACGGCAGATAGTAGGCCTCGCCTGGCGCGACGGCGATTGCCAGGCCGACGAGCGTCGAGCGCAGCGCATCGACGGCCAGCGGACTATCGGCGTCGACGACGGTTTCCGTGTCGACCGCGACATACGGGGCAGCACGCGCCCGTGCACATAATTCGACGAGCGCCTCAACGGTATCGAGCGTCTGGTAGCGGGTCCGTTGGGCACGCGGCGGCGCGGCGGTGGCGTGTTCCTTGGCGAGCGAATGGAATTCCAGCTCTACGAAGAGCTCCTTGAGGCGCGCGTGATCGGGCTCGGATATGGAGAGTGACGACAGGTCCAGGGAGAGCGGCAAATCTTCGCGGATAGTTACTAATTCCTTGGACAGGCGGGCGGCGTCGGCCTGCGACAGGAGCGCTTCACGCGGGCGCTTTTTCGTAATTGTGGGGGCGTTGGCCAGAATGTTCTCGAGCGTGCCGTAGGTAGCGACCAACTCGACCGCCGTCTTGTCGCCAATGCCTTTCACGCCCGGAATGTTGTCCGAGGAGTCGCCGACGAGGGCGAGGTAATCGGTAACGCGGTCTGGAGGGACGCCGAGGCGCTCGGATGCGTTCTCGGTAGTCACCCATTGCTCTTCGACGCCGGCTGGGCCGCCACGCCCGGGATTGAGCAGCCGAACGCCAGGCCGGACGAGCTGCTGAAAGTCTTTGTCGCCGGAGACCACGACCACCTCGAGTCCAGCACTGACGCCAAGCCTCGCCATGGTGCCGATGACATCATCGGCCTCGTAGCCAGCGAGTGAGATCACAGGGACGTTGTAGGCCTCGAGCAGACTCTTGATGCGTTCCATGCCGCGATCGAAGTCGGCCTGCAATTCTTCGCCGAGTTTTTCACGCGTCGCTTTGTAGGCCGGATAGCGCTCGTGACGAAACGAGAGTCCGGAGTCATGCACCCAGCCGAGGTAGTCGGGCCGGTGTGTTGCGAGCAGGCGTTGAAGGAAGTTGACCACGCCCCAGGCCGCAGACGTGTTTTCACCGCGACTCGTGGTGAGCGGCCGGGAGATGAGAGCGAAGAAGGCGCGATAGATGAGCGCGTAGCCATCGACGAGAAAGAGGCGCGCTGATTTTTCAGGCGGCATGCTCGAAAGGTCGCGTTGCAAACTCGGAGAAGCCAGTGACTGCCGGCGCTCAAGACCGAGTCCACGAGTGGGCTGGGGAAAAAAGGCGAATCCGCCTTGCGATGGTGGTCGCAAAGCGGATTCGCGCGAGCCCGGTCTCCAGATACCAACGCCTGCCTCGAAAAAAGCAGGCAGGCGGAATGCGGGGATCGAATGGCCCGTGAGTTGTTGGAGCGTCTAGCTGACCCGCTGCACGTTGGCGGCGTGGAGACCTTTGTCGCCAGTGCGGATTTCGAACTCGACCTCCTGTCCTTCCGTGAGCGTCTTGAAGCCGTCCATTGCGATCGCCGAGAAATGCACGAAGACGTCTTCACCGCTCTCCTGTTCAATGAAGCCATAGCCCTTGGCATCATTGAACCACTTCACTTTCCCTTTGGCCATTCGAGCAGCCTCCTGC
>DATNCZ010000116.1:0-7023 GCA_035553335.1 Gemmatimonadaceae bacterium | reverse complement strand
CGAAGGTCCGGTGAGGATTGGCGGACAGCACGTACGCATGGAGGCTGAGTACGTTGCGCGAGGTGGCGGCATGACGATGGTGCTCGTGATCGAAGAAGATCGGACGGCATCCGATTGGCTCGTGAGGACGTTGGAGACCGGAGGGCACCTCGTCGAGGCAGCCGCCAGTGTCGAAACCGCTATGGATCGCGTGCGCTCGTTTCCGCGCGCGGATCTGGTGGTGGTCGATCTGGCCCTTCCGCGCACGTCGGGCTTTCAGTTCCTTCGCGATCTGCGGGACGAACACGACGAGGTTCCCGTGCTCGCGTTGAGCACGGAGTGGCGCGAGGCGGATCGAGTCCAGGCGTTTCGGTTAGGCGCCGACCAGGAGGCAGTGTGCCCAATCGGGGCGCCCGAGCTCCTGGCGCGCGTGGATCGACTCATCGAGCGTACCCGCGCGCGGCGGCCGAGTCAGCACAGCGCCCAGACCTTCCGCGTGACCTTCCGTTTTGGCGACGTCGAGGTGAACGCCGCGACGCGCGAGGTGCGGCGTTCCGGCGCGCCGGTGCAGTTGGCTCCCCTCGAGTTGGAGTTGTTGCTGGCGCTCATTCGGCGCGACGGAGCAGCGGCCGCGCGTGTGGAGCTGCTCAAAGAAGTGTGGGGCTACGAGTCGGACGTGGTGAGTCGCACGCTCGACACCCACGTGGCGAATCTGCGCGGGAAACTCGAGCGCGATCCCGCGGTCCCCCGCCATATTTTGACGGTGCGCAAGACCGGGTACCGCCTGCAGGCCTGAATGCCCGTTGGTTTCCCGTCGTTAGGCGATGACGCCTGGGGGGTCGAATGCGAGGCTCGGTGTGCTGCAGCGCGGCGGTCTTCGCCGCGACGGCTCTGGCGTTCGCCTGCGCGGGCCACGCGCCGCCGAAGACGCGCGCCGGGCCTGCGCGGTCTGATGTGCAGAGCGCCGGCGACGCGATCATTTTGAGCGGCAACATCCTGAGTCAGCAGAGCCGGTCGTTGCTGACGCTCCTGAAGGCGCGCATTCCTTCAGTTCAGATCGTGGACGATCAGCCTTGCCCGGACGTGTACCTCCGCGGCCGCGCCACGATCGTCACCCCGTCGAATCCCGCGATCTACGTCGACGGGCAGCGTGCCACGAACACGTGCATCCTCGACATGGTGAACGCCCTGGACATCGATCGCGTCGAGATCTATCCGTCCGGTGAGCCACGAGGCTATCTGAGCGATCCCTACGGCGTGATCCTGATCTTTCTTCGCACGGTGGACTAACAGAAGCCCCCCGCGATGATCGCGGGGGGCTTCCGATCCTTCACGAGCGTGAGGCACGCTTCACGGGCCGGTTGGCTCGTTGCAGCTGGACGTATGCGTCGGCGCTGCGGTCGGATTCGAGTCCCACCACATTCGCGTCGCAAAGTCATCCGGGCCGCCCATGTCCGTCAATGCAGCCTGCACATTGGCGGCGTTTGTCGTGTATTCCGTCTGTGAATATTCGAAGCGTCGGGGAATGAAGTTGACGATCGCCGCTGGGCCCGCGTGCAGCGTCACTGGCTGACAGGTGCGGCGCCATTCAGCCCAGGCTTGCGTGCCGTCACCGTAGAGTGCGATCCACTTCTGTACGGCAATTTCATCGAGGCCCGGCGTGCCCGGCGTATACGCCACGCCTGGTTTGCCGAGGAACGTCACGACCGCCGCCTGGTCGGTGACACCCCACTGATCCATCGATGCCTGGATGGCGGCGTAGTAGTCAGTCGCCGCCTGCGCAGGGGTCAGTCCACCCATGCTTCGTTCGGCGGCTTCGGCCTCGATGAACATCACCTCGGCGTACGTCATCAGCTTTGACGGATACTTGAGGCCGGATCCGTCGCCGTAGGTGCCATAGGAGGTGGCCCCAGGATAGAAGATGACGCCCGGGCGCGACGCCGTATTGAGATACGCGCCCGCCGCCGCCTGCGACAGGCCGTTAGGCATCCCGCCGTAGCCGCCGGGGAAGAGCGACGAATCCTGGACCGGCTGCGCATAGATGGGAATGCGCGGATCGTCGTTCGCCAACATCGCGTTCATGAGCGTCTGCGACATCCGGTGGTCGTCGCGGGTCTCGAAGTTGTCTGCCCACGGATTGTCGAACTGACCATCACCGGGCCACGAGATTTGTGCGTTGTCGTTGTTGCTCGTGAAGACGCCGCCCGGATCAGCGAGCGCCGCTGCGAGCTGCGTGTTGGCGTCGGCCGGATCGACGTTCACGATCCGCATCGCCAGCCGCATGCGAAGTGAGTTTGCGAACTTCACCCATTTCGTGACATCTCCACCGTACAACGGGTCCGCCGTCCCGAGGCTCGAGGAATCGCTCGGCGTTTCCATGGCCTGGACAGCCGCCGTAAGGCGCGTAAAGAACGATGCATAGATGTCCTGTTGTTTGTCGTAGGCGGGCGTGAGCGTGCCGCCGATGGAGTCGAGACCGAGCGCTTGCGAGTACGGGATGTCTCCCCAGAGGTCGGTCATGTACTCGAAGACCCAGATCTGCATGACCGTCGCCGGTCCCCAGATCTTTGGATTCTGCTCGGCTTCTCCTTTCTGGATCACCTTGCGGAGATCTTGAAGCTCCTGATAGTAGGCGGCGTCAAACCACGTGTAGGTGTCCGGCCCCTGCAAGCGGGAGTACTGGTCTTCCTGCGGGTATTGTGCTTCCGCGAGATGCTGGGTGATCCACTCCGTCGAGCGGAGATCGCGTCCGTTCCCCACCCAGTGTGCCCCGGTGACGACGGCATTCGTGAACACGGGACCCGCTGGTGCGTCGATCGGGTTGTTCGGGTTTGTGTTGATCGTGGGCAAGCTGCTGTTATCGCAGGCCAGCGTACCAATTGCCAGCGCGAGGCCACCCACGAGCGAGACGATGTGCGTTTTCATGATGCGTGTCTCTCCGATTCGTGGTGGTTAGGGCGTGACCTGGAGCGAGATACCGATCGACTTCACGTTAGGCAGCGCGGCGAATTCAACACCCTGGAAATTGCCGGCCTGCATGGCAAACTCCGGATCGATGTTCGGCACTTTGGTATCGGTCCAGAGGTTGCGGCCGAAGACGGCGATGTTCAGTTGCGATACGTGCATCATGCCGGTCAGCGAGCGCGGCACATCGATGCCAGCACGCACCTCGCGGAGCTTGATGTAGCTGTCCTTGTACACGAACGGCTGGTGAATCTCGAACAAACTCTGCTCGTATTCCTCGGTCGTGACGACCGTCGTGTTAGGCTGTCCGGTGGCTTGGTCGATGCCCTTGATCACCAGCCCAGGATCGTTCCAGTCCTTTTCGCGGCCGTGCAGGGTCGAGGCGAGCACGCCGGTTTCCACGCCGAAAAAGTTCGTGACGCTGAAGATCGATCCGCCCTCATGGATGTCGAGTAAGGCGGAGAGCGTCACGTTCTTGATGCGGAATTCGTTGTTCCACCCGCCGGTCCAGTCGGGCTGCACCGTACCCAGTACCTTTTGCGGCCCGATCTGCGGCAGGCCGCCAGAAAGCAGCAGTTGCCCGGTGGCACTGTCACGCAGCTCGGTGTATCCGTACAGTGCGCCGTAGGGTTGACCCTTTCGTGCTTCGACGTTCAACGCCCACGAGCTTCCGAGCACGATCGTCTCGATGCCTGGAGACAGCGCGTCGACCCTGCTGCGATTCATCGCGAAACTGAAGGTCGTGTTCCACTCGAACGTGCCGCCGTGGGTGCGCACCGGCGTAAGGTTGAGCAGCGCTTCGAATCCTTTGTTCGTGATCTTGCCGGCGTTGATCCATTTCTCCTGGTAGCCGGTGGTCGGCGATACCGGCACCGCGATGATCTGGTTCGACGTCGCCTTGTCGTAGTAGGACATGTCGATGCTCGCGCGGTCGCCGAACAGACCGATCTCGGCGCCGACTTCGTCGGACCGCGTGATTTCCGGCTTCAGATCGGGATTGGCCAGTGCATCGGCGAGCGAGTACAGCTGCTGCCCCGCAAATTTCGTCGATTGCCCGTTGAACGTCGTGGCCAGCGAGTAGGGCTGCGCGCTGCTGCCGACCTTGGCGATCGCGCCGCGCAGTTTGACGTAGGAGAGCACGTTCGATTTGAGCGACGGGATCGCGTTCGTCAGGATGACCGAGGTGTTCACGGACGGGTAGAAATACGAATTCTTGTTCGCCGGCAGCGTCGACGACCAGTCGTTGCGCGCCGTGCCTTCGACGGTCCACCACTGATCCCACGTGAACGAGGCCGACCCGAACACGCTGTTCGTCTGCAGCTTTTCGGCGTACTGGTCGAGCGTCGGCGCGATGGCCGCGTTGCTCACGTTGTAGATGCCCGGAACAGAAATGCCTAACGTCTGCTGTTGATTGTCGGCGAAGGACTGCTTGTTCTCCGCGGCTGCGAGGAGGCCATCGACCTGCAGCCGGCTCGTGAGCTGCTTGGTGGCATTGAGCAGCGCCGTGGTCGTGTAATCAGTCTGGTTGTCGTTGTAGAGCGTGAATGCGCCCGCATAGCCCAACTTGGCGAATCCGGCCCCGGCCCAACTCGTATTCTGCGACGCGATGTCCTGGGAGTTGGTGGTGTTGAAGATGTTGCCGCCCGCGCGCCCCGTTGCCGACAGCCAGTCGGTGATCTGATACGTCGCGCTCACCGATCCGATGTACTGGTTGCGCGTATCGGACTGCGGATTGTCGTACTGCAGGAAGTACGGGTTGCTGTGATAGTTGGTGTTCCAGTTGTAGCGATTGCCGAATGCGTCGAACTTGTTGTAGTTGGCCTTCAGCGCCGCCATGTCCACTTGGCGACCGAACCACACGTCGAGCCCTTCGAGAATACCGGCGTTGTAGCCGACGCCGGGTCGATTGAGTCCATTGTTGCGCAGGAACTCGAGGCTGGCATTCGTGGTGAGCTTGTTGCCGATCTTGAGATTGCCGGCGAGAGAGCTCGTCCACTTGTGCAAGAAGTTGTTCGGCACGACGCCGTCGACGTTCTGCACTCCGACCGCCATGCGTGCGTTCGCGGCGTTGGTGCCACCGCTCACCGACAAGTCGATGTCGGTGGTGCCGCCGGTGTTGAAGAACGAGGCGACGTTATTCGGATGCGCGATCCACGGCTGGCCCGGCCCGGTGAACTGATCGATGGGCTGGCCATTGAGCCGTGGACCGTAGCTCTGGTCATCTCCGTCCGCGATGCCGTGGCCCTCTCCGTCATAGTAGCTGAACTGCCCGGCGGAGCCCTGTCCGTACTCGTTTTGGAAGTCGGGGAGAATGCCGACTTTGTCAAACGAGTAGCTCGTCGTTAGGCGCGTTTCAATCTTACCGTCGCTGTTGGCGCCGTGCTTGGTCGTGATGATGACGGCGCCGTTGGCCGCCTCGGCGCCGTACAACGCTGCCGCATTCGGTCCCTTCAAAACGGTGATCGACGCGATGTCGTCCTGATTGATGTCGCTGATCGTACTGCCGTAGTCCCATCCGCCATTGGCGTCCGCACCGCCTTGATTGAAATAGCTGCCGCGGTTCCGATTCCGAATCGGAATTCCATCGACGACGAATAGCGGATTGTTATCACCGGTGATCGAGTTCGACCCACGAATGCGGATGTCGACCGAGCCGCCCTGGGTGCCCGGCGAGGTGATCTCCACACCGGAGACCTTGGCGCCCAACTGATTGAGGAAGTTGTCCGTGTGGGCGGTGTTCAATTGGTCGGCACTCACCGATTGCGTGGAGGTGCCGAGTTGGCTCTTCTGCTTCTCCTGTCCCTCGGCGACGACCACCATTCCCTGCAGCTGGACCGGCGCCGCTTCGAGCGTGAAGTCCACGACGTTGGTGCCTGCAGAGAGCTTCACGCTCGTGGCGTGCTCGCGATAGCCGATGAGGCGTGCGGCGATGGTGACCGTTTGGCCGACCTCACCGCTGGGCAGGTTGATGTGAAACTGGCCGTCGTCACCAGCGATGGTGCCCAGCCTCGTGCCCTGGATGACGACGGTGGCGTTGGCCAGCGGGGTTCCGCCCTCGCCGCGAACGTGGCCTTGCACGACGTCCTGGGCCGCGAGCACGGCGGGCGCCAGAACGAGCGCGAGTGCGAGTCGCGATGCTTGACGAAGTCCTCGGTCCATGCCTTCCTCCTGTGCGCGTCGCGTCCGTGGTAGGTGAACGGCATCGGCGGCGTGGGGAACGCATTCTTCGGAACCGCCGATGTCACGTTAGGCGCGGTGACGCATCGCGCCGTGTGCCGGCAGGTATGATGAAGCGGGGTCACAGCGCAGACAGCGCGCGGCGGGCAGGATTCACAGAGGCTTGACCTATTCTTGACAAATGTGAGCCGAGCTCGGCCTTGCGTTAGCACGTCGCTGGTCGGCGTAACCAGACGAGCTCGGCATGATGTCAGGAAAATGTGATGAGGCGGGAAGGCGAGGCGGCGCGCGCGGGAATGGGCGTCGTCGCATAGCGATCGATCGGAGCCGTCGTCGGTGCTTGTCCGCGAATTTGCGCCCGGACGCTCAGCACGGCGGAGCGGACCCAGGCGTTAATGATGGTCTCCGTATGTCGAGCCACGCAGGTTGTACAGATCGACGCCGACGTCGCGTTCCGTTAGGGGTCTCCAACGTTTCTTTCGTGGCGGCGCGCGATCTGTCCTTGCCAGTCGATCGGATAGCTCACGAGATTAGTGACCAACAACCAGTTAGGCACCGCCTTGCGCGGCGACACGTTAGGCCTCATCGTTCCCTGCCACCGAAGGCATTCACCGGCGGATTTGCCAGTAGACTCCCGAACCAAGAGGAGGGTGCACGAGGCTGCACGAAGCTCGCATCGCGTTCCACGTTGGGACGCGCCATCTCATGCTTCTCGAACTGGTCGAGGTGCCGCATGACTGACTCTCGCTCGCGCTCTGCCACGCTGCTTGTTGCGGTTGTCGCGCTGTTCAGTAGCTGCCAAGAGCAGCGCGGCCCAACGCAGCCGCAGGCTGCACGTACACCGGCCGCAGTCACGAGGTATCTCGGACCTGTTCGCCCCGGTGAAGCGGCATTCGCTCAACT
>DATNCZ010000115.1:0-4097 GCA_035553335.1 Gemmatimonadaceae bacterium | reverse complement strand
TGCCAGTATCTTGGGGGCCCCGCGGCTTGTCAATAAATCTGTTACACGGCGTCCCGTTTTTCGTAGGGCGTGGTCGCATCGAACAGGACTGGCGCCAGCTTGGCCGCAGTGCGACGCAACCGGGGAAGCAGCCTCGGCAACGCTGCCAAGCGGATTCGCGCCTCCAGGGCGTGAACGGCGAGTCCTGCGACGATGCGGCCCCTGGAATCCGTGATCGGGACCGCGATGGCCACCAGTCCAACCGTGTCCTCCTGATCGTTGACTGCATAGCCGCGATCCGCAATCTCGCGCAGGTCACGCAACAGTTCGACTCGAGTCGTCCTGGTATGTGGCGTGAGTCGGGTTAGTCGCATGCCGGCGAGCAGGCGTTGCCGCTCGCCAAATGGAAGGTTGGCGAGAAGCAGTTTCCCGATTGCCGTACAGTAGGCCGGTACGCGGCTGCCGGGTCTGAGTTGCACGCGCAGCGGCCAATCGCACTCCACTCGATTCAGATAGACGACTTCGTCGCCATCCAGCATCCCGATATTTGCGGTTTCGCGCACCTCGTTGACGAGGCCGCGCAGGAGCAGATTAGCGGCACTATCGACATGCGCGTGTATCAGTGTCGCGAGCGAAAGCGCGCGCAACCTCGCTCCGATGAAGAAGCGCTGCTGAGCCGTGTCGCGGGCGATCAATCCAACATCGCAGAGTTGAGTCAGGATCCGGTGAATCGTCTGACGCGGTAAGCCGAGCTGGCGCGCCAGATCGGCCGTATTTGACGGGTACGGGTTGTCGGCGATTGCTTCGATGATCGAAGCTGCCTTGCTGATGGCGAAGTTCTCGGCCACGTCCACTCTTCCTATTGGCACACGGGCGTATTTTGCGATAGATGGTCGCACCCTTGGCGCTGCTTCAACGGCCGCAATCCGGATTTGCCGACGCGCGAAGAAGTTCGCCAATGCTCCGCAATGTGGCGATTGCCGGCGGTCAGCCAGCGAGAAGCCGCCGCGCGAGCACCGACTGGATGTCGCGTCGGCCATCGACGATGAGGACGATGAACACCCGATTCCCAACGACGCGATAGATCACTCGATAGGGTTTGAACGTGGTCTGCCGGTATTCCCTCATGCCGAGCGCGAGCAGTTCCTTTGGGTAGTTGCCTCGTTCCGAAAACTGCGCCAGCGTCTCCACGACCGTCAGCAGCCTGCCGAGCACGTGGGCAGCATTTCTGTCGTCGCCGAATTCGGTAATGTAATCGTGGATCGACTCTAGATCCTGTTCCGCGCCGCGCGTGAGTAGTACTTCGTAGCGGGCCGGTTTGCTGGACATCAGTCCGCTGTGCGCCTGGCACGCAGGCGCGCCACCACGTCAACCGCCGGCTTCACGCGGCCCGCCTCGATGTCCTGCTGGCCGAGCGCGAGGATCTTGAGCAGAGCCAGCGTCTCCTGGGTTTCCTCGAACGATGCGACGTCCTGCAGCACGGCCTTGGCCTCGCCGTTCTGCGTGATGACCAGAGGTTCGCGCTGCTCGGCGAGCCGTGCGAGGAGTTCGGCTGCGTTGGCCTTCAGGTAACTTATGGGTTTGACTTGCGACGAGTAGCGCATCGTCAGGACTCCCAGGTTTGTGGAGACCGAATATAGTCCTTTATTGGTCTTGCCGCAATCCTGCCTGGACCGAGGCTGCGGCTCGCTATTCCGGTGTTTATTGCCAATCCACGGCGGCGCGCGGGCCACCCGAGCGTTACGGCCCGGATAAGGGAACAGCGAAGTCGCGAGCCGAGTGAAGCTCGGGCTCGACGCCAAGCCCCGGGGCCACCGACGATTCGACGCGCCCAGGATCGAACCAACTACTTTGCGGAAGGCCTCGATCGGCGTGTTCTCGTCGAGGGCACTGGTATCCTGCGCGAGATCTACGCGCAGCCGGCGTTTCGCGCGCTCACCGCGCCGCCGCCGCGATCGCTGCCGAAGATCGACCGATGTGATTTCGACCACGCCCGCGAATCCGGATGCGCCTCAGGGGGTCGATGCGGCGACCGCACGATGCTATCCGCACGAATTCCAGCGCATCGGGTTCATCTGTGCACGGGACGGCTTGGCCGCGGCGGTCGATTTCTGCGCGCGCACCAGCCGCATCTACCGCGACGCTGTGCTCGCGAGCGGGAGACGCGGACATCATCACGCGCACTTTGCATCGCTACCCGAGTATCGGAGAAAATTCATCGGCAGCTACCTCGACTTCAAGCGCTTCTACCTGATGCACCGCATGAGGGCGGCGGATGACCGCGTTACCACCGACGGGTCGCTGTAGCGCGCCGCGCGAACGCGGCTAGACGCACGTTGGTAGTTTCCCATCGGGCAATCGAAGGGGTAGCATTGCGTCGCGTAGACGCGTCGACCGCTGCATCGGCAAGTCGCGCATTTGTCGTCGCGCACTCGCCCTCGGGACAACCCGCCAGGCCCAATGACCACTCGATCGGGTGCCCCCTATTTCCTCGACCTGTTCCAGATCCGGTTCCCGGTCGGCGCAGTCTGCTCGATCGCTCACCGGATTTCTGGAGTGATCCTCGCGGTGTCGGTGCCACTGCTCATCTTCGCGCTGCATCGCTCGCTCGCGGGCCCGGAGGGATACGCAACCGTGGTGACGACGCTTGCGACGGTAGCCGGCAAGGCGGCTTTGGTGCTGCTGGCGTGGGCGCTGGGGCATCACGCGCTGGCCGGTGTGCGCCATATTCTCAAGGACATGGATGTGGGCGCCTCGCTCGGATCTGCTCGCCGCACGGCGTGGCTGGCGCTCGCGGGTGGCGGGATCATCGCGCTCGTCGCCGCGGTGCTCGTCCTATGACGGCAGTGCTCACGGGCCTGCGCGCGTGGACGGTGCAGCGCGTAAGCGCCGTCTATGTTCTGTTCTTCTTTCTGACTACGCTGGTGTGGCTGGCGGTCCATCGCCCCGTGTCGTATGCGCAGTGGCACGCGTGGGTCACTTCGGGGGGCGTGCGGCCGGCGATGATGCTGTTCTTCGCGGCACTGCTGGTGCATGCGTGGGTCGGGCTGCGCGATGTCCTGCTCGATTACGTGAAACCGCTGCTGATCCGGGCTGCGGCGCTCGGGGCGCTGGCGCTCGGTCTCGCAGGTCTCGGTGGCTGGGCCGCGCAGATTCTCATCAGTGCGTAGGCCGGGGATTCCGATGAAATTCCTGATCTATCGCTACAACCCGGAAACGGGCACGAAGCCGCACATGCAGGCCTACGACGTGACGCTCCAGCACGGCGACCACATGCTGCTCGATGCGCTGATGCGCCTGCGCGAGCAGGATGACAGTCTCGCGTTCCGCAAGTCGTGTCGCGAAGGTGTCTGCGGATCCGACGCGATGAACATCAACGGTCGCAACTGGCTCGCCTGCATCACGCCGCTCGCCTCGCTCAAGGAGCCGGTGACGCTGCGTCCGCTGCCGAGCTTTCCCGTGATCCGCGATCTCGTCGTCGACATGACGCGCTTCTTCAGGCATTACCATGCGATCAGGCCGTATGTCATCGACGACGAGCCGCCACCCGAGCGCGAGCGGTTGCAGACGCCCGCCGAGCGCTCCGAGCTCGACGGGTTGTACGAATGCATCCTGTGCGCGTGCTGCACCGGATTCTGTCCATCTTATTGGTGGAATCCGGATCGGTATCTCGGCCCTGCGGCGCTGCTTCAGGCGATGCGCTTCATTGCCGACAGCAGGGATCGGGCGACTGCGGAGCGCCTCGAGTTCCTCGATGACGCCTATCGCCTGTTCCGCTGTCGCTCGATCATGAACTGCACCGAGGTTTGTCCGAAACACCTCAACCCGAACCGCGCCATCGACCGGATTCGCATGCGCATGCTGAAGCACGAGATCTGAGGCCGTACAACCGGCGACGCATTGAGTCCGCGAGCTGGTGGTGCGGGCCGTCGAAGTCGACTGCCGCGCGCTGCCGATCGAACACTGCGGGTGGACGATTTCGCAGCCGCCGAAGCTTCGCATCGCGATCGGCGGCGGGAATGGTATATTCCGCGGACCCGTCCGGAACGGCTTCAATGCCACGACGCAAGACCATCGCAACTCCCGTGGCCGTCGTAACCGGCGCCGCGCGCGGCATT
>DATNCZ010000114.1:0-4475 GCA_035553335.1 Gemmatimonadaceae bacterium | reverse complement strand
AAGGATCGCGCGCTCCTCAAGCTGCGCCATCACTCCAAGAAGCGCGCGCTCGAATCGTTCCTCGGCTCATGAAGGTGGGGTTGGTCACACTCGGATGTGACAAGAACACGGTCGATTCGGAACGCTATCTCGCGCAGCTCGCGGCCTACGGCGGCGAGATGACGGAAAACCTCGGCGACGCCGAGGTGATAATCGTGAATACGTGCGGCTTCATCGACGCCGCGAAAAAGGAGTCGCTCGACGCGCTGATCGAGGCCGGAGAGTACAAGACGAGCGGCGTGTGCAGTACCGTCGTCGCAGTCGGCTGCATGGTGGAGCGCCACAAGGGCGAGCTGCAGGAAGCGCTTCCAGAGGTCGACCTGTTTCTTGGTGCGTCGGAAACCGATCGACTGATAGAGGAGCTCGCGAGCCGCGGTGTTCTGAGCGGTGATCCGATGCTGGAGCATCCGGGTGTCCGCCTGTACAGCGGTGATCTGCCGCACGTGCGATATCTCAAGGTGAGCGAGGGCTGTGATCACGGGTGCGCCTTCTGCGCGATCCCACTGATGCGCGGCAAGCACCGGTCATTTGCGCCGGAAGAAGTCGTCGCCGAAGCGCAACTGCTGGAGATGCAGGGCGCTCGTGAGATCAACCTCGTGGCGCAGGATCTGGCGCACTACGGACGCGACATTCGCGATCGCACGGTGCGGCTTCCGGACGTGCTGCAGATGCTCGTCCATCAGACGACGATACCATGGATCCGGATGCTGTATCTGTATGCGACCGGAATCACACCACAGCTGCTGGAGCTGGTCGCGCGCGAGCCGCGCATCATGCCGTACATCGACATGCCGATTCAGCATGCGTCGGATACGGTGCTCGAGCGGATGCGACGGCCGGAACGCGCGCGGACGATACGCGCGAACGTGGCGCGCTTTCGCGCCGCGGTACCGCGCGTCGCGATTCGCACCACGTGCATCGTCGGCTTTCCCGGTGAAACCGAAGGCGACTTCGAGCAGCTGCTGGGGTTTCTGGAGGACGTGCAGTTCGAGCGCGTCGGCGTCTTCAGCTACTCGCCGCAGGAAGGTACGCGTGCCGCGGAGCTGGACGACGACGTTCCCGAATCGGTCAAGCGCGACAGGCTCGAGCGCGTTTCAGATCTGCAGAGGATGATCACCGCCGAACGGTACGAAAGCCGGCTCGGGACTCCGGTTCAGGCTCTGGTGGACAGAATCGACGACGATACGGGTCTCGCGGTAGCCCGGTTGCCGTGGCAGGCTGATGACATAGACGGAGTGACCTTTCTGGACGAGCGGTACACTCCGGGCACGTTGCTGGAGGTGGTCCCTCGCGAAGTCGTGGACGATTACGACTTCAGCGCGGAGACGATTCGTGTGATCAGCGCGCCGGTGGGGGATATCCAAACCTCGCTGCGGCGGCAACTGCCACTCGTGTCCACGACCATAGGAAGTTTCGGACGGTGAGCGTTGCGCGTCTTATGAGCGTGAAATCAACGCTCGTATTCGCGATGGTGTTCCTTGGCGCCTGCGCTGGCGGGACACGGCGGCCCGTAGTGGCACCGGAGCCTGTTGCATCGGCGCGCACCGAGCCACGCAGCAATCTTCCCCCCTTGAATCTTCCGGCCGATTCGTCCGGTCGTCGCGATACGGCGGCTGTTCAGGTGGCCGACGTGCCGGTTACCGTGCTGCCGACGATCATCGGCCACAAGTCGTCGCCGGCGCGCGGCAGTGCGCGCCCCGTGGGCGGTGTTTCCCGCTCCGACAACGATCAGACCGTCCGCATAGCGCTGGCGCTTGGGCGGCGGTCGGCGCGAATCTACGCGACGGGCGACTGGAGCGTGTATGACGGACCCAGCGGCAAGGCGCTGGCGACATTGCATGCCGGCGACAGCTTCACAGTCGAAGCGCGGGATGGAATGCTCGTATCCAGTGGTAGTCCGGTTCCATCGGTACGCGGGCCACTGATCGCCCGCGCGGCCGACTCCGATGCGTTCGTCGGATTCGACGGTCATCGCTATCGCGGCGAGATAGGCATTGCCGTCTCGAACGATGGCGTGTCGGTCATAAATCGCGTCGACATGGAGGACTATCTGCGCGGCGTGGTGCCGCTCGAGATCGGTACGGATCGCACCACGATCGAGAGTGCTGCCGTGGAGGCGCAGGCAATTGCTGCGCGCAGCTTTGCTTACACACGCATGGATGATTCGCGTCCCTACGACATGCTGGCGACTGTCGCGGATCAGGTATACGGCGGGGTGGATGCGGAGAGGCCGTTGTCCGACGCCGCGGTTGCTGCTACGCATAACATGGTGATGATGTACGACGGGAAGGTGATCAACGCGCCGTACCACTCGAACTCCGGCGGCGTGACTGCGGCCGCGAGCGAGGTGTGGAGAAGCGGCGACGAGCCCTATCTCGTATCGGTGAGCGACAGGATACCTGGCACCGATCACTACTACGGCGAGGACTCGCCACGATTCAGATGGACCCGCACACTCAGCGGCGCGGAGCTCGCATCGCTGCTGGAGCACTATCTGCCGCAGTATTCGTCGGCGCAGCGCGGTCGCGTCGGGACACTGCGGAAGATCACGGCCACTGGTCGCACTCCGTCGGGACGGGTAGCCGGTCTCGTCTTCGAGACCGATCGCGGCCGGTTCACTGTACGCGGCAACGACGTTCGCTTCGTACTCCGCACCCCCGGAGGCGACATACTTCCGAGCACTCTGTTCACGTTCGATGAGAGCACGGACAGCCGCGGACGTGTGACTCAGCTGACCATCAACGGAAGCGGCAACGGTCACGGCGTGGGGATGGACCAGTGGGGGGCGATCGCCCGCGCCCGTGCGGGTCAGGACGTGCTGACGATTCTTCACACGTACTATCCGGGAACCACGATCGGGCGAGTAATTTAGGTAATGGCATCCACTCCGCCGATCAGAGTCGCCGTAGTAGGGGCAGGGGCGATCTCGCAGATCGCGCATCTGCCGCTGCTTTCCAAGGCGAGAGGCGCAACGCTGGTCGCACTTTGCGACAACGATGGCCCCAAGGCGCGCTCTCTCGCCGACCGGTTCGGTGTGCGCGACGTCTTCACCGACATCGATGACCTGTTCGATTTCGATCAGGTGGATGCAGTCGTTATCGCGACGCCGAACCATCTGCACGAGCCGCACGTGCTCGCCGCCATAAAGGCGGGCGTGGACGTTCTCTGCGAGCGGCCGCTGTCGTTGACGTCACGTGGCGTCGAGAGAATTCTCGCGACTGCAGCGAAAGCCGGACGCAAGGTCGTGGTGGGCAACAACCACCGGTTCAGGACCGACGTGCAGCAGTTGCAGCGCTTCATGCGCGGCGGCGAGCTTGGCGCTATCACTGGAATTCGCGGCGGCCACTATCAGTTTCGCGGACAGCAGGGCGGTTGGCGCTATCGGCGTCCTGAAGCCGGCGGCGGCGCATTCCTCGAGCTTGGTTATCCGCTGCTCGATCTCGCGCTCTGGCTGACGGATTTCTCCGAGGCAGTTCGCGTGAGCGCGCAGTTCGACCGTGGGCGTGGTGCATCGGCCGTGGAGGACAGCATGGCCGTGCAGATCGAGCTCGCTGGCGGTTTGCTGTTTACCGCGGACGTTGCGTGGAACTATGTCGGCGAGGACGATCGCTGGTGGTTCGAGACGCGAGCATCGCGTGGAAGCGCTCGGCTCGCGCCTCTGCGTGTCGTGAAATTGTTGAACGGCAGACCTACCGACGTTTCGCCTACCGGCGCTGCAGCACGCGAGAGTGCCTTCATTCAGAGCTACCGCGCGGAGCTTGCGCATTTCATCGCGCTGGTACGCGAGGAGACTCCGTACAAACTCCCGTCGGATCAGCTGGTGGTACAAAAGCTGGTGGAGGCGGTGTACAAGTCTGCCGAAGAAGGGCGCGAAATTCGTTCGTGAAGCGTACGGATGAAGTGAAGGGCGCGACGGCTGCACTCGTGGTGCGATGAAGATTCGCGCTGGCGGCATCGTGCCGAGTCGTGGCGAGGCACTGGCCGCGCTCGCATCGGCGGCGCTCTTTGCGATATCGTTTCCCCCGTTCAATCTCGTCGTACCGGTACTCCTGTGCCTCGTGCCGATCTCGGTATTGGTGACGCACGCGGCGGATCGGGAAGGTCATGGCTGGCAGGCCGCGCGCGCGGGATTCTGGTTTGGCTTCATAGGCTACGGCGCAAACCTGTACTGGATCGCTGTGGCGCTGTTGCTGTACACGAAGCTCGCTCTCCTGGGCTACATCGGCGCTCTCGTCTGGCTTGCACCGGTGGTGGGTGCGACGATGGCCGCGCTCTACTTCGCTCGAAAGCTGACTGGCTGGCCGCTGGCGATTCTATTGCCGATCGTATGGACAGCGTCGGAGCTGGCGCTCAACTATCTGAGTGATCTGTCGTTCCCGTGGCTGCCGCTGGGGCTGGCGTTCGCGCACGTGCCGCTGCTGGCGCAGGTCGCCGAT
>DATNCZ010000113.1:0-7387 GCA_035553335.1 Gemmatimonadaceae bacterium | reverse complement strand
CAGCCGCACGATCTGCGCGAGGACACTGTTCTGGCCCAGTGACGTTGCGGCGTACCGGAAACTACCGGTGCGATTGATCGTACCGCCGATCACGCGATCGCCGGTGGTCTTCTCGATCGGCAGCGATTCGCCGGTGAGCATCGATTCGTCCACCGCACTGTGGCCTGAGATAATCTGACCATCCACCGGTATGCGCTCACCCGGACGCACGACTATCATGTCGCCATGCTGAATCGAATCGACGGGAACATCCACCTCTTCGCCGCCACGAACAACGCGGGCGTTCGTTGGCTGGAGATCGACGAGCGCGCGAAGAGCACCCGCAGTCTGTCGCTTCGCGCGCGCCTCGAATGCGTTGCCGGTCAGAATCAGTGCAATGATGAAGACGACGGCTTCGTAGTAGACGTCGGGAGCAACACCGTGACTGATGAAGAATCCAGGCATTACCGTTGCTATCGTCGAATAGATGAACGCCGCGCCGGTACCAACGGCGATCAGCGTGTTCATGTCCGACGTCCTGTGACGCAATCCGTTCCATGCGCCCGTATAGAAGCGACGGCCCGCCCATGCCATGATCGCGAGCGTGACGAACAGCAGCCCGTACGACAGCACCTGCGGATCGATCGCGTATGCCCACGGCGCAACCGCCTGCAACGCCGGAGTGAGCGACGTCATCACCCAGCGCATGAACGGATCGGCGACGGGACCATGCACGATCATCGCGTTGGCCTGCATCAACGGCATCGACAGCAGCATCGCGATCACCGCGACGATCCCGCTCACTATCGCCTTGAAGCGAAGGTCGCGAAACTCCTCGTCCTGCGCGCGCTCCCGCGCTTCCTGCTCCTCGAAGGCCGTCTGGTCCGGCGAAGCCAGCTCCGCGCCATATCCCGAATCGACAATCGCGGCGACGAGTCTGTCGGGCGTGACGACCGCCGGATCATATCGCACATCGGCGCTGTTCATCATGAGATTCACGGACGCGTCGAGAACACCCGGCTCGTCCTCGAGGGCACGCTGCACGTGCGCCTGACACGCGGCGCAGGTCATGCCCGACACCGGTATCCGGATCGCGCTGCGTTCGGCGCCGGCGGTGGCTCGATCGCGCGCTGCCGGCGCGGCCCTCGTTGCGTTGGTCACGACCAGAACCCTCTACGCCGCACCTTTGACACGCGCGGGATAACCGGCACGTGTGACCGAGGCGGCTATGTCATCTGCCGATACGGTTGATGGATCGAAGCTGACGGTGGCTTTTCCGATCCCGACGTCGCTCGTGTGAACGCCGGCCACACTGTCGACGGCCTTCTTGACTCGGGCTACACAGTGATCGCAGCTCATTCCCGTGATGTCGAGAACGAGGGATTGATCGTGGCCTGCGGCGGGTGCTGTCATCGGGGGACTCCAGATTTGACGGGACATACCCTGAACGGGTATCTGTCTGAACTCTATATACCCCCCACCCCTATGTCAAGACGCCGGACCGTTCACGTCATTTGAGCGCAGTGACGATCAGATACGCATTGAGCCCCGCGATCAGCGCCGCAAGCCCCCACCCGATCCACCTGGTCACCGTCCCGTTCACGAACTCGCCCATCTTGGTACGGTCGCTCGTGAACTGGACTAGTGGAATCACCGCGAATGAAAGTTGCGCCGAGAGTATCACCTGGCTGAACAGCAGGAGCGCGCCCATGCCGCGGTTTCCGTACCACGCGACAACGAAGATCGACGGAACGATCGCGAGCATTCGCGAGATCATCCGGCGCAGCCACGCCGGAATGCGGAACTCTGTGAAGCCTTCGAGCACGATCTGGCCCGCGAGCGTCCCAGTCAGCGTGGAATTCTGCCCGGATGCGAGCAGAGCAACCGCGAACAACGGCGTCGCGACCGCGACGCCGAGCAATGGCGACAACAGCTTGTACGCATCCTGGATCTCGCCAACTTCGTGGTGACCGGTCCTGTAGAACGTCGCCGCGGATACGACGAGAATCGCCGCGTTCACGAAGAGCGCGAGCATCAGCGCGACTGTTGAATCGGTGTACGAATACTTGAGCGCGTCGCGCAGATCGGCGACGCTCCGTCCATGCCGGCGCGTCTGCACGATCGACGAGTGCAGATACAGATTGTGCGGCATGACCGTCGCACCGAGTATGCCGAGCGCGATGTACAGCATCTTCGGATCGGTCACGATCTGCGACGTAGGTATGAACCCGCGCATGGTCGCAGCCCAATCGGGTTTCGAGTACGCGATCTCGAATCCGAATATCACCATCATCGTTATGATCAGCGTCACGACAAAGGCTTCGATCAGTCGGAATCCCTTGTTCTGCAGCGCGAGGACTATCAGAACGTCGAGTGCGGTCAGCGCCACTCCCCACACGAGCGGAAGATGAAACAACAGGTTCAGCGCGATCGCGGCCCCGAGCACTTCGGCGATGTCGCATGCTATGATCCCGATCTCGGCGGACAGCCACAAGCCGATCGATACGGGGCGTGGATATGCGTCGCGGCACGCCTGCGCCAGATCGCGCTCCGATACGATGCCGAGCTTGGCGGAGAGCGCTTGCAGAAAGATCGCGATGAAGTTCGCGATGAGGACCACCGAAAGCAGCGAGTAGTTATATAGACTTCCCGCTGCGATGTCGGTAGCCCAGTTGCCGGGGTCCATGTATCCCACGGCAATGAGGTAGCCAGGGCCCGCAAATGCGAGTGCACGCCGCCAGATGTACCGCTTGTCCGGTACATGGATCGATCGGTTGACTTCTGGCAGGCTTGGTATGATGCTGAGCCGCTTCCATCCGTGTTTTCTTACGCCCGTGTCTTCGGGATCGAGCTCGGGCTCCGTCGAGGTGAGGGTCATGAGCGTGAATCCTCCCTCGACACGGGATCGACGAATACCTCGCGCGCCGCCTGCGGCGTGATGCGCACCAGTTTGCCGCCGATCCTGAGCACGAGCGGCCCCTCGAATGGCTCCTGTCGAACGAACTCGAACGCGGTGCCGGGAATGACGCCGAGTGACTTGAAGTGACGCAACAGGTCGGCATCCTCGTCGCTCACACGCTGGACTACGAGACGTTCGGGCTCGCGCTGCACCGCAAGCGAGCGATTGGAGCTGCGTGCGATTGCGCCGGCGCGCGTCGGAATCGGATCGCCATGAGGACAGGCAGCCGGATGACCCAGCAGCTCGTCGATCCTGTCCTCGAACTCCTCACTGATGTGGTGCTCCAGCCGTTCGGCTTCCTCGTGCACGTTGTCCCACGTGAAGCCCATCGCCCGTACGAGATAGAGCTCCAGCAGCCGGTGATGCCGGATGATCTCGAGCGCCATCTTCTCACCCGCTTCGGTGAGCTCGACCGCCTGATACGGGGCGTGCGAGATGAGCCGGAGCTCCGTCAGGCGCCGCATCATCTTGCTGACCGCGGGCGCGCTGACGCCTAGCCGGTCGGCCAGATCCTGCGTAGTGATGGTGCCTTTATCGCTGCGGGCCTTGTAGATAGCCTTTATATAATCTTCGACGGACGGGGAGAGCATTTTTGTGCGTATTGACCCGGTGCGGTCTTTTAACCTTGGTTAATTCTAGTCTATACCCACGGTTAAGTGTCGTCAAGAGCCGGCGGGATCCACAAACAGGTGCTGCCTGAGTCCCTATCCTCCCGGCCCAATCCCGTCTGTCCCACTTCTGTTGCTGCCGAATCGCACCCCCACGAGCTTCCCCGCAACGGGCGCTCGATGAGTGCCGAATCACTCCAACCAGACACGACCCATGACGCAGTCTGCATCTCGCCTCGGAACGCGCGTGCTAGGCCGCTTGATAGGACCGGCGACATTTGGCGGCGCACTCGCTCTCTCTGCGTGCGTGACGACACCGCATACAACCGCAGAGCTCGCTACCGACCCTGGTACGGCCTCCCGATCCATCGACTGGCCGTCCTATGGCTACGATCCTGCCGGTACACGATTCTCGCCAGCGTCGCAGATCACTCCCGCGAACGCGCATTCTCTCACCCTTGCGTGGACCTACCGCACCGGCGAAACACGTCCCGAGCTCGCTGCGAAGAACCGCGCTGAGTTCGAGACGACGCCGATCGTGATCGACGGAGTCATGTATCTGAACACGCCGCTCGGCAGGCTGATCGCGCTCGATCCCACGAGCGGATCGGAGTTGTGGGTATTCGACGCGCATGTCGATCGCGCGGTCGATCCCGGTGACTTCGCAAGTCGCGGTGTCACGGCATGGATCGACGCAACAGCCCGGCATGATGCTCCATGCGCGATGCGCATCTTCCTGGCGACGGTCGATGCACGTCTGATCGCGATCGATGGCCACACCGGAAAGGTGTGCGATGATTTCGGCGATCACGGAACGATCGATCTCACGAAAGGGCTGCGCAATCCGCCGCTCACGGAATGGGGAGAATATGTAGAGACGTCTCCGCCAGTCATCATCGACGGTCTCGTTGTAATCGGCTCGAGCATTGGCGACAACGGACGTGTCGACAAGCCAAGCGGTGAAGTGCGCGCCTTCGACGCACGCACTGGAGCGCGCCGATGGGGATTCGATCCTGTCACGCAGGATCCATCCGATCCGCACTACAAGAGCTGGGGTGGTCCGAATGGCCACAACACGGGTGCAGCAAACGTCTGGTCGGTAATGGCGGTCGACTCGGCGCGAGATCTCGTCTTTCTGCCCACCACGAGTCCGAGTCCCGATTACTACGGCGGCGAGCGACTGGGCGACAACCGTTACGCAAATTCCGTAGTTGCACTGCGTGGATCGACCGGCAAGGTGGTGTGGGAATTCCAGACGGTGCACCATGATCTGTGGGATTACGACAACGCATCACCGCCCGCGCTCGTCACGATCACCAAGGATGGGCGCAAGCAGGATGTCGTGGTCGAAGCAACCAAGACCGGTCAGTTGTTCGTGCTCGATCGAGCTACTGGAAAACCAGTTTTTCCGGTCGAGGAGCGCCCGGTGCCACGCAGCGACGTTCCCGGCGAGCAGAGCTGGCCGACGCAGCCGTTCAATACTGTCATTGCTCCGTTGACGCCACAGGGAATCGATTCGACGGAAATCTGGGGCGATACACCTGCGACACTTGCCGCGTGTCGCGCCATGACGCGGTCTCTTCGCAACGATGGCATGTACACGCCGCCAAGCCTGCGCGGCACGATTCAACGTCCATCAAACGTCGGCGGCGCAGCATGGGGCGGCGTGGCTTTCGACGCTCGCACCAACACGATCATCGTGCCGGCGAATCGCATCCCGGCGATGATGCAGCTCATCGACTCGGTTGAGTACAAACGCGACGGCATCAGCAGCTCCGATTCGCGGCTGGGATATGAATACACGCAGATGCACGGAACTCCGTATGTGATGCGACGCCGTTCTCTGCTGGTCGGTCCGGATTCCGTACCGTGCGTCAAGCCGCCATTCGGAACGCTGATCGCAATCGACATGTCGACCGGCGCGCGGCGCTGGGAAGTGCCGCTCGGCGGCTGGCCGACAGGCGGGCCGGGCCGCGAGAAATGGGGTGGTCTGGCGCTCGGCGGTCCCATCGTGACCGCGGGCGGAGTCATATTCCAGGCCGGCACACTGGACCGCATGGTGCGCGCTTACGATGCAGCGAACGGAAACGAGCTCTGGAGCGCTCGACTTCCGGCAGGCGCCCGCATGACGCCCATGACCTACGTGAGCGGACGGGATGGCCGGCAGTACATGGTGATAACGGCCGGCGGAGGCAAGGAATTCGGCGTGGGCGACTACGTGATGGCGTTCGCGCTGCCGGCGCAACATTGATCGCCGCGTAGCTGGCGGTCGCGGCTGGCGGTCGCGCAGGGACTCCGTGGAGCGTTACTTTCCCATTGCCTGGGACGTTGCAGCGCTCCACGGAGGACCGATGTCAGGAGTTGGAACGGGATTCATGCTTCGCATCACGGCCAGCGTAATTGCGCTCGCATTGGTCGCGTGCGGCACTCGTGCGAATGATTCTGCAGACACGCGCGGCAGTCTTCGCACGAGCAGCACAACTACAATTGCGTCCGGAACGATCGCGACGCTTTACGATTCCGCGAGCTATCCATCCGGCCCGGAAGGGGCGTCGGCGCGGCGCGGCTTCGCCATTCTTGCGGCAACGCGCGACAGCCTGCCCGGCTACGTCGGCAATTCACTCCGCTGCTTCAGTTGCCACATCGACAACGGCCGACGCCCAAACGGGATTCCGTTGACGGGCGTGTACGCACGTTATCCCAACTACACGACGCGCGACGGCCGCATGATCACGATCCAGGATCGTGTCAACAACTGCATGCGGCGCAGCCTGGCGGGACGAAGCATTCCGTCAGACAGCAGGGAGATGAACGACATAGTCACATATCTCGCGCTCGTGTCGCGCGGCGTGGCGGTTGGGAGTCACGTAAGCGGCGAGGGGTTGCCGAAGATGCCGGAGATGAGCGGCGATACGTCACGTGGTGCATCGATATTTACCGCGCGGTGCGCGCGGTGCCACGGTGCCGATGGACAGGGGATACCACCTGCAACGCCTCTCTGGGGGCCCGGCTCCTATTCGATAGGTGCGTCGCTGGCGCGTATCGAGCGCGCGGCGTCGTTCATCAGACACAACATGCCGTTCGATTCGGCCGGCGTATTGAGCGATCAGCAAGCGTACGACGTCGCGGCGTTCGTCGTATCTCATCCGCGACGCGACTCACGCGGGAAGGAGCTGGACTGGCCGAACGGCGGTGCGCCGCGGGACGTTCCGTATGACACGCGCGGACACAAGGCGTTCAACCCGCCGCGCGAGTTGCTGCCGGCAGCGTTCTAGGAAGAACTTCTGAGTACGGATGGGGTACGGATGGGGTCAGGTCTTGCCCCGTGCGCTGTTCGCCGTCATTGCAGAATTTCGCAACGCCGCGAGTGAATATCGCCGCGCACGGGGCAAGACCTGACCCCGATTCTTCGATCCCGATGCGTGCCCTTGCTTTTCAAGACGGTATCTGGCCCCAATCACACCATCAACTCCCGTTGTGGCAAAAGCCTGCAATGACCGGGAACGGCGCACGGCGCAAGACCTGACCCCGATTACAATCACATCGTCAACCCGGCGTGCACGAAGTAATACTCCGCAGCGCCGAGCATCACGAGTGCGAGCGCGCGCTTGATCCACACCATCCACATCCCGGACTTCGGCAATCGCGCGAACGTCGCGCCGAATATTCCGACCACCACCAGCAGCGCGCACATCCCGACCGAGAACACGAACAGGTAGATGAAGCCAAGGAACGCGCTCTTGGTCACCGCGACCCATGTGAGAACTGCGGCGAGCACTGGCGCCGAACACGGTGCCGCGACGAGTCCCGATGCGCATCCCATTATGAATGCGCCGCCGAG
>DATNCZ010000112.1:0-19726 GCA_035553335.1 Gemmatimonadaceae bacterium | reverse complement strand
CACTCCCTCGTTTTCTCCGTCACCGTTGTCGTCTTCGCGATGCGGCGGCTCGGGGCCCAGGTCGCCCGCGAGTACGAACGGTCCCCACATGATCGCGACGCGCTGCGGCATGTCGGGGGTTGGTTCCAATCGGAGCGTCTTGGGCAGTGTGACTTCCACGACGTCGCCACTGTGCCAGGTGCGGTTCACCTCCACGTACGATCCTACCGGTACGGGCGAGCTGTACATGGGCGGTCGCGCTGGTCCGCGCGTAGCGTCGGCGGGCTTCGGCGTCTCCGCTGGGTTCGTGACGGTCTTGCCGTTGACCTTCACCGAGTAGCCGTCGCCGGCCCAGTAGGGGCGACGCATCGCGAGCGTGAACGCTCGGGGCCGCTGCAATTGCAGAGTGAGCCGGGCAGTCTCGCCTTCGGGGAAGTCGCTTTCCATCGCGAGGTGTACGCCCGCCGCTGGCCATTTCGCGGTGGACGGTGCGTAGATGTTCACCCACAGCTTGTCGCCGGACTCGTAGTACATCCCGTCGCCGGCGAGTGCGTGATTCTCCATGCCAGTGCCAACGCAGCACGTGAAGCTATGCAGCATGTCCTGATATTCGTGCGTGACTCCGGGTCCCACGGGCACCATGTAGCACATGCGCGAATTGTCCGGATTGATGGACGCCATCGCATGATTGAAAAGCGCGCGCTCGTGAAAATCTGCGTAGTGCACATCGGGGGTCACGGAGAACATCTGCCGCGACATCTTGAGCATGTTGTAGACGTTGCACGACTCCGCGGTGCGGCCGTGCACGCGTGCGCCGAGACGATCGGGCGGGCCGAAATATTCGTCCGTGCCGTCTCCACCGGTGGAGAAGCTGTGGTGTTGCGCTACCTGGTCGTAGAAGAACGCGGCGGCCAGAAGATCGGGCACCTGTTGCGTGTATGCATATCTCGCAGCCGATCCGATGAGCTTGGGGATCTGCGTGTTGGCGTGTTTCCCGTTGAGCACGTCTTCATGACGTTGCAGCGGCTGAATGAAGGCAGTGTGCTCGAAGTCATATGAAAGATTCAGCCAGCGCCGATCGCCGGTGTCAGCATACAGATCGACCAGCACCTCGTTCATTCCGCCGAACTCGGTATCGAGCATGTGCTGTATCTGCTCGTTGTCGAGGCCGGACAGAATTCCCTGAGCCCATTCCGCGAATTTCGTCTCGACGTTCAGAGCCGTTCTGTTGCCGGTGAAGCGATATGCATCGCGCAGTCCGGCGAAGGTCTTGTGCAGCGTGTACCAGGGTGACCACTGGCCATTGAGGTCGAATGGAGCCGCCTTGATCTCGCCCTTTGCGAGTGCGTTGAAACATTGCCGGCCGCCTTCGAGCGCGCTGAGGTAGCCGTCACCGTGCTTGTCCTGCACCAGCTTGAGCTCCGCGACGATGTAGTCCACGCGATCCTTGAAACGCTTGTCGCCGGTTGCAGACCACATCGCGCTGGTCGCGGAGAGGTAGTGGCCTGCGATGTGACCGGTGAGATTGCGGCCGCCGCCATCCCAGCCACCGTACGGCTTTGCCCTGGGCGTGAGGCCGGCGTTCTGCCGGTAGTACGCCAGCATTCGATCGGGCTCCAGCTCGAGCAGGTATCTGATGTCGGCGTCCTGCGCCTGCTTGAGCGGACCACCGAGGAGACGCACCCCATCGAGGGGCAGCGGGCGCGCTGCCAGAATCTGATTCCGGGGCGGCTGCAGCAGCTTGCTCACGGGCGTGGTCGCCTCTGCGTCCGCGACTCCGCCCGCAATGGAATCGAGCAATGTAACCGCGCCTGCCCCCAGGCCCAGTTTGAGAACGTTACGGCGGGACAACGTCATGGAATGCTCCTCGTGATTCGCCTGCGAGATTTGCCTGCTCAGCGCGTTGAAGGGGAGACAATGGCAGCCGACGTGCTGGCGCTCGATTCTCCTCTCGGATATAGTATACCGAACCTGACACGGATTGGCCGTGTCGGCGGGCCACACCCGGCAGCACTCGATGCGAGGTCTTGATTAATGAGCGACTCGGTCACTCGCCGGGACTGGCTGAAAACAATGGGCCTGGTCGGCGCCGGCGCACTGGTGGCGCCGGATGCGCTGCAACGTGCGGTGCCGGCCGCTGGCCAAGGCTCGACAACGCCAGCGGCTGGAGCTGTCACTCCGGTCGTGCGGCACGCCCCGGGGACGATTCTGGACCTGGTCTCGACGAGCGAGATATTCATTCCGCCGCGCGGTCGCAGTTTCCAGAAGTTCAGCTTCGACTTTCCCGAGCCGTCGGTGGCCTTTGGCGATTACACCTTCGGATTTCTCGTCTTCACCGACGAGAACACCTACGGTCTCGACCGCGCAGCGATAAGGACCGACGGAAATGGCGACGCGCTGACTATCACGTGCGATCGTTTCGTCTGGGCCGGCGGGCAGCAGACGGCACCCGGGCGGTTGACCGCGTCACTGCGGCGCAACGGGAGTGGCATCGAGTGGGATGCAGTCGTGGAGATGGAACGGCCGGTCAAGTCGGTCACTACAATCGTCCGCAGCGTGCCGCGCGGCCACGTTTCGTTCGGCGCGGGCGGATTCCGCGATCCGCACGACGACGAGATGCTCGCTGGTTACGCATTCGGTGCGGGTGATCTGAACGGTCCCGGTGGAAGCATGACGACGCCGCTCCTCATGATCCAGACGCCGACCGACGTGTTCTACGTTTCATCGCTGGACGGTCGCATGCGCCCAAAGCGATTCTATCTCGCGCCGGGCGAGACGAGCTATCGAGTCGAGGCGGTCTACGAGCACGACGGGTGGCGCGAGGACAGGAAGGTCGTCGTGCCTGCGTGGCGGCTCGGCCGCGTCGCAAACGAGCAGGACGCGACGACTCTGCACATGCAACACATCGAGAAAGCCTTTTCTCTCAAGCCATGGGAGGCGCGCACCGACGTGCCGGCGTGGATGCGCAAGCTGGCGATGGTGACGACGCTGCACGGCATGCACTACACGGGTTACATGTTCAACGATTTCGCGAAGATGCTGGAGATCCTGCGCTGGATGGCGACGCAGATTCCAGCCGATCGCGTGCTGGTGTTCCTGCCCGCGTGGGACGGGCGTTACTACTGGGACTATCCGACCTACACGGTTTCCGATCGCATGGGCGGCGAAGCAGGGTTCCGTCGGCTGATCGACGAGGGTCACAAGCTCGGTTTCAAGCTGATGCCGATGTACGGCACGAACGCGGCGAATACGAAGCTTCCCAACTGGCCGAAGATTGCCAGCGCTGTCACACGGAAGATCGACGGCAACGTCTACAACCTGGACTGGGTCGACTGGAACAACGACCGTCACGGTGACGGATGGCTCGCGTACATGAACCTCGGCGCCGATGCGTGGCGCGAGCATCTCGAGGGCCGGATCTCCGACATGATAACGCGCTACGGCGTCGACGCGTATTTTCTCGACATCGTGGGCGGTCACGTCAACAGCACCAACGGCGACATGCACGAGGGAACGCGGCGACTGGTCGAGAACCTGCGCGCGAGATATCCCCAGGTTGCGTGCGTCGGCGAGATGCCTTACGACGCGCTGCACGGGTTCATCCCGATGTTTCAGGTTGGGCTCGGACCACTATGGTCCAGGTACAGTCATGCGTACCAGCATCTCAGCAGCCCAGCGCCGGGCCGCGGCAGCAGCGGCGTACACGAATCCGGATTCGGCAAGTTCAATTCGGAGACACTGTCGCTCTCACCGAACAGCATTCCCACACTTCAGGTCGTGGACGACACCTTCACCAGCCATCGTGACGTGATGACGGCGATCATTCAGCGTGCAAAGCAGCGGGCGGGTATCGTATGACGGACAGACGCGGCGCATTGCTGGATCTTCGCTGCGAAGTCTGCGAAGCGAACAAGGAGCTGGCGGAGCGCGGGCTCGCGCGATTCACCTTCGGCAATGCAAGCGCGATCGACCGCGAGTGTGGTTTGGTGGTGATCAAGCCGAGCGGTGTGCCGTACGATGCGATGACCCCAGCGCAGATGGTGGTAGTGAACATGAACGGTGACGTCGTGGAAGGGAGCCTGCGGCCATCGTCGGATCTCGCCACGCATCTGGAGCTGTACCGCGCGTTCGATCGCATCGGCGGCGTGGTCCACACGCATTCGCATTACGCCACCGTATGGGCACAATCGCAACGCGAGATTCCGTGCCTCGGAACGACGCACGCCGACTACTTTCACGGCGCGATTCCGTTGACCGCGCATCTCTCGGCGGACGACATTCAGTCGGAATACGAGGCCAACACCGGTCGCGAGATCGTGCGCAGATTCACTGGCATCGATCCGCTGCGAATGCCGGCGGTGCTCGTGGCGGGGCATGCGAGTTTCTGTTGGGGTGAATCGGTCGGCGCTGCGGTGGAGACTGCGGACCTGCTCGAGGAAGTGGCTCGCATGGCGTACGCGACACTTACGCTGAATGCGAACTCGGATGCAATTCCGGCTGCGTTGCTCGACAAGCATTTTCTGCGCAAGCACGGACCCGCGGCGTATTACGGGCAGGGCAAGAGCTAGCGATTGCCAGGTCCATGGTGCGGAGTTCGATCCAGTCGGCGCTCAAAGCGAGATTTCCATCTCGCGACCGGTGAACGAGAGCGAAGTCACTTTCCTGTTTCCTGCCACGCGCACATCGATGCGTCTCGGTGCAGGCTCGCGCATGCGTGAGCCTGGTGCGAGGCGCAGGCTGAGCCGGCGAGTCGCATCGCGCCACGTCATGCTGATACGCATGAAATCACCGCGGCGATAGTCGAACGTATTTCCGTCGTCCTCGTACCATGACGATTCACCGTCGGCGCCCGGATAGACAATCAGGGTCACCGGTTCGTCGCTCTGCTCGCTGACGTATTGTTTGACCGGGCCCATTGGCACGATGGAGCCTGCGCGCGCGTAGAGAGGCGTGGTTGCGAGGTCCACCGCGCGATCGATTTCGCGGCCGCCTTCGGTGCGCTGTTCGGTCCAGAAATCGAACCAGGTTCCGCGCGGAAGGTACAAGCGCCGCGATGTCGCGCCTTTGTCCACCACCGGCGCGACGAGCAGATCGCGGCCCCAGAGATACTCGTCGCCGCGCGCAACGGCGGCTTCCTCTCCGGCATGGTGCAGCCACAGCGCGCGCATGATCGGCATTCCCGTGTCGTGACTCTCGCGAACGGCGGTGTACAGATATGGCAGCAGGCGATAACGCAGTTCCAGATACTTGCGGCATATCGGCTCGACAGTGGTGTTGTGCAACTCTGCCGGATCCGCCTGAAAATTGCGCGTCTCCGGCGGACCGCCATCACCTCCGTCCCAGCCCCATGGCAGATGCAGATGCCAGTTGCGTCCGTGTGATCGGAACAGCGGACAGAATGCACCGAACTGAAACCAGCGCACGTACAGCTCCCCGGTGTACTCCGACGTCGGAACGAATCCGCCGATGTCCGTTCCCCAGTACGGCAGTCCAGTGAGGCCTGCATTGATACCGACGGCGACATGAGTGCGCAGTGTTTCCCAGCGTGACTGAACGTCGCCGGACCAGAGAAAGCCGCCAAATCGCTGCACGCCGGCGGACGCATTGCGGTGCAGCGCGAACGGGCGCTCGTTGGGACGGAAGAGCTGAGTGCCTTCCCAGTACATGCGATGGCGGTTGAGTTCCGACGGACCATCGAAGCCATCGCCCTGGTCCGGCCACCATCCATCTATTCCGTCATCCACCATCACGGACTTGTGCGATGGCCAGTAGCACGCAACCTGCCGGTCGGGTGGCCAGTGTCCGTCCGGAGTCACTCCGCTCGGAAGCGGTGCGGCGGTGCATGGATCCGACACGGTACCGGTGAGATGATGCCCTTCCACGACCACGTGCAGTACGACCTTGAAATGCTGGGCGTGCAAGGCTGCCACCTGCTGCTTTGGCGATGGGAAGTTTGCGGAGTTCCAGGTGAAGTCACCGTTGCGCGTGTTCCAGCCCGACGGACAAAAACCCGTGCCGAGGTAGATGAGTGCATCGCACGGAAGCCGCTTCTCGCGCATGGTGCGCGCGACGCCCATTACTTCGTCCGGGCCGGCGAGCGTACGCGACGATTGCAGATAACCGAATCCCCAGAGCGCGGGCATCTCGGGCAGGCCGGTGATGCGCGCGTACTCGCGCATGATCACGCGCGGTTCATTCGACGAAACGACGAATATGTCGATCGGCGACGCCGCTGCGGGGATGAACTTCCCCGTAGTGCCGGTGAAATCGAATGTGCCGTGTGGCCGATGAACGAACATCGCCCAACCGTCGGTTCCCACGAGCCACTGAATCGGGGCGCGAGTTCCGTTCGTCGCCAGGCGATAGCCGCCCTGTCCGATGATCATGGGATCGGTCTTCCCCTTGCGATCGAACTGCGGGCCTCCCTCGCCGAGGCCGAGCAGCGGTCCGTGTCCAAGGGCGAACGACATGCCGGGAGTCGATGCGTCGAACGCGAGATCCTGAACGACCGTGCCGTTGGCGGCCTCGATTCGAATCCTCGGCGGGTCGTCCGTCACCGTCACGAAGAGATCACCCGCTCGCACGCGTGCAAGGTCGGTCGCAGTGCGGCCGCGCCGCGAAATCTTTCCGAGATTCTCATCGACGAGCTCACCCGTCATCGGGAGCGGCTGAGGCTGCCCGTTCTGCAATGGTCGAATCGTGAGTCGCGCTGTCTGCGGGCTCAGCGATAAGACGGTGATCTCCACTGGCTGGCCGGCGATGGTGATGTCGCGAGCGGTGCGGCGGATGGTCAGTCCGCCGCGCGTGATGTCGCCGCTCAGCGCGAAGCCAGCGGTGATCGTGGCGAGGCGCTTGATGGCGTCGCGGCGTGATACGGAATCCGACATGGGAGTAGATCCTTATCCGAAGCTGGAACCAGGTGGTCTTCCTGAGATTGGATAAAGTATACAGCCCAATCGGCAGGGCCGCATCACTGCACCGCGGCCGCCCTGGCTGCGCGAACCTCGGCCGCGATGCGACGCAGGTCCGGGAGCACCGTACCGATACGTATCGCGGGCGACGATGGATCACCCATCGCGAAGTACAGCGACCGGTACATCTCATACAGCCGTTCATACGTCGCCTGCTCGCGCGGCTCGGGCTCGATGACGCGAAAGGGCGGGCAGAGCGCGGCCTGCGCTTCCTCGATCGTGCCGAAGACACCGGCGGCGAGAAAGGCGAAGATGGACGAGCCGAGTCCGGTGATCGGACGCTCGGGAACGAGAATCGGCTTGCCGAGCACGTTTGCGTAGACGCGATTGAGCACGTCGTTCTTCTGCGCTATCCCGCCGCCGTGTATCACGCGGTTGATCGGCACGCCGTGCTCTGCCATTCGTTCGAGTACGATGCGGGTGTGGAACGCGGTCCCCTCGATTGCGGCGAATAGCTCGTCATGCGCGCTGTGGTTCAGGTTCCAGCCAAGCGTGACACCGCCAAGGTGCGGATTCACCAGCACCGTGCGGTCGCCGTTGTCCCATACCATTCGCAGCAGTCCGGTCTGGCCCGCGCGATAGTGCTCGATACCGGCGGACAGCTCCTCGACCGAGGTTCCGCTTCGCGTTGCTAAGGACTCGAAGATGTTTCCCACGCCGGACAGTCCCGACTCCACGCCGACATAATCCGGATGCGCGGATCCGCGCACCACTCCGCAAACGCCCGGCACGCAGTCGACGTTCTTCCCGATGGCGACGATGCAGGTGGACGTGCCGATCACGTTGACGACGTCGCCTTCGACGAGGCCGGCACCGATGGCATCCCAGTGCGCGTCGAATGCACCGACTGGAATTGGAATTCCAGCTCTGAGGCCGAGCCTTGCGGCCCAATGCGCGGACAGTCCGCCCGCGACGTGATCCGAGGTGAGATAGCGGCCCTGCAGCTTCGCGCGCACGCCGACCAGAAGCGGATCCACCGCGCAGAGGAATTCCTCGGATGGAAGCCCGCCGAGCTCCTCGTTCCAGAGCCACTTGTGTCCCATGGCGCAGATCGAGCGTGCGATCTCGCCCGGATCGGTGACGCCGCACAGCGTCGCGGCAACCATGTCGCAGTTCTCGAGCGCTGTCACGAAACTGTCGCGCTTGTCGGGATTGTTTCGCAGCCAGTGCAATAGCTTCGCGAAGCCCCACTCCGCGGAGTAGACGCCGCCGCAGTACTGAATCGCCTCGAGCCCGTCGCGATGCGCGATCTCTGTTATCAATGCAGCTTCATGCTTTGCGCGGTGGTCGGCCCAGAGATAGTAATCGTCGAGTGGGACGAGTCCTTCGCCTACCGGTATCACCGACGATCCGGTCGTGTCGAGCGCGAGTGCGAGAATGTCATGTCCATCGACTCTCGCGTCCGCGAGTGCGATCCGCATCGCGTCGACCAGCGCATTCATCTGCGCGTCGTGCGACTGGGTCGCGAAATCGGGATCGTTCGGATCGCGCAGGAGCGGCAATCCGGCGACGCCGGCGCCGAGCTGGCCGGCCTTGCTGTCGACGATCGCGACGCGCACGCTCTGCGTGCCGAAATCCACTCCTGCTACGATAGGCACTCTACTACGCGTGCTTGTGGACGTCCCAGCCAAGATATCGAGACGTCGCCTCGTGCACCGAGTCTGCTACAGTTGCCATCGTGCCCGCGACGTGATGCTCGAAACCGTTCTCGCAGATGAAGTGCAACAACTCCTGCAGGCGGGGAATCTCCACCACGCCTGCGCCGCCGAACGTGGTGAGCGGATCGTTCGTGAATCGCCCGCCGCCGACGTAGCCGCGGATGCGTCCGCTGCGATCGTCAGTCGAGAAACGCGCGTACGTCATCGGGTTCGCCTTGACCTTGCCCACGACTGTGCCGTACGTATTCTCCCGTCCCACGGTGCCGGCTATGATCGCCTGATAGTCCATCTGCACGTCTTCGAAGAACGCCTTCGGCAGATTGCTGCAGTGGAAGCATACGGCCTTGTTTGGATCATCCCCGTAGTTGTTGTTCCAATCCAGGAGAGCGCTCGGCGTACCGGACGCGAGTGTAAGCGCGTACATGCTGATGGTGCCGCACACGTCCATCTCGCATGCACTGGGAAGGTTCACGTCGCTCATCATGCTCATGATCGTGCATGGCACCACGCCGAAGAACTCTTCCATCGAGGTCCAGCACTGGATTGCGCTTACCGTCACGTCTGCTTCGTGCATCCAGCGGTCGATCACGAGACCCAGCTTGGCCATCTTCATGAGTGCTTCGGACGGGATGCCGTGCGTCGAGACGTAGGCCTCGATCTCCTCGAGTTTCGTGCGAACGTGAGGGTCGTCGTTCGCGAGGCGGTCGATGCGTCCGAGAATCTCGGACAGATCGATGGGCTCGACGGCGATCCCCGAGGCCTCGAGTATCTTCTCGCTGAACCGGACCGTCTTGAACGCGGCCGGCCGAGCGCCGATTGCGCCGATACGCGCATGCTTGAGACCTCGTACGACGCGGCAGACGCTGGTGAAGCTGCGCAGGTCGGCGCGGAAGCTTTCGGATTCCGGACGCTGGGTGTGCAGTGAAGTGAGCGAGTAGGGAATGCCGTACTGCGTGAGCACGTTGCAGGCGGACATCTTGCCGCAGAACGCGTCGCGTCGCGCGTCGATGCCCATTCTGGCCGGATCGTCGGCGGTGGCGTGGATGAGCACAGGCACGTCGAGGCGGGCCATGCGGAGCGTCTCCGCGATTGCGCGCTCGTCGCCGAAATTCGGCAGGGTGACGATCACACCGGCGATCTTGTCGGCGTTGGCGCGGAAGAGCGCGGCGCATGCCTTGGCCTCGTCGCGACTCTCGACGGCTCCGTGCACCGAATCCTCCGGACCGAGCGCTATCGCGTCGACCCCTTCCTCGGCGAGCGCCTTGAGCATGTCATCGCGTCCCGTGCGCGCGAGGTGGCCGGGGAAAAAGCCCCGATTGCCGACGATGACGCCGAGTGTCACACGCTCTTGAGGATTGGAGCGCGGCGGGCGTGACACCGGCCTGGCGGAGCGCTTTGCGGTGAGCTTTCCACCGGCGTTGGACTCGAGTTTATGGATGCGCATTTGAATGGGTCGGGAATCAGGATTGTATACAATACTGCAACGCCGGAGCGGTCGAAAGAGCCGCGAGCAGGCGTGATCCGGCGTGATGCGTCATGTCATCTCATGGCTGACATTCGACGTCACGACTTCCGGACGCAAGTTCATGGTTTTCCGGACTGCGTATGCGGTTGTGGGCGTGCACGTTACAGAATGTCAGCCGGGTGGCTGATTCGACCGTGTCGACACGGGCTGGCGCGAAGCACATCCATCAAACTCATCGAGTGAGGGATCGTACCATGTATTCCGACACAGCATTACAGAAGAACGTGATCGACGAATTGGCGTGGGACCCCGCGTTGACAGCGACAGAAATCGGTGTTGCAGCAAAGGCCGGCGTCGTCACGCTCTCGGGCAAGGTGCGCAACTACAGTCAGAAATACGCAGCCGAGAAGGCCGCGCGCCGCGTGTCGGGCGTCAAGGCACTGGCGGACGAGCTGGAAGTGCACCTGCTGCCCGAGCACAAGCGGAACGACACGGACATTGCGCATGCCGTTCTCAACGGGTTCATCTGGAACGTCTCCGTACCCGAAGACAAGATCCAGGTCGACGTCGAGGATGGCTGGGTCACGCTCAGGGGGCATGTCGAATGGGATTTCCAGCGTCGCGCTGCGGAAGCTTCCGTTCGGTCGCTCACGGGAGTGCGCGGCGTGTCCAACCTGATCGCGGTGACGCCGAGTGTCTCCGTGAGCGACGTCAAGGGGAAGATCGAGTCCGCCTTGAAGCGCTACGCGGAGATCGACGCGAAACACGTTCAGGTATCGGCCAGCGACGGCACTGTGATATTACGCGGGTCGGTGCGGTCATGGACCGAGCGCAACGACGCCGAGCGTGCCGCGTGGGCTGCTCCGGGCGTTCGTCAAGTCGAAGATCTCCTGACCGTCGGCGTTCTTTGACGTGCGCGAATCGCCAGCCGCGTTGAGGAGGGATATGCTCGCAGGAGTATATCCCTCCCCGCTGGCGGGCACGGAGCACGACAGTCAAGCGATCGTGGTAAGGAGAGTGCGATGCGGCGCCCGGCAGATCTCAAACTGGCCGTGACTGCGTCGAGCTTGCCTCTCTCCCGCTGATCTCATTGATGTGGATGCGAAACAGGACGTTCCGGAATGCCACGCGATCGTTCTCGGTCCACGTGTCTGGTGCCAGTTGGCGTAGCAGCTCGAGTGCCTTGATATACGCGAGTGCATCCGGTCCGGAGAGATCGGCAGGAATGATCTCGAACTCACCCTTTATGACTACGCTGCGCCAGTCGAACTGGCCAGCGACCTCGTCCACCTCGAATGCGACCCAGTGGTGGTGCGTCAGTATGGCGAGCTTGGTGCCGTGGGAAGTGCGGCCGTACAGCCACCCATGTGTGTAGACGTAACTGATGGGCTCGATGTCCACGCTGTCATGCAACGTAAACGCCAGGCGTCCGACGTGATTGCGTTCCAGCAGCGCCTCCGCCTCGTGATGGGCGAGCTGCCGAAATACCGGCGGACTGGAGGACCCCGTCATTCTTGCATGTTCTTTGTTCGCGCTTGCCATTTCGGGCCTCCGCTTCTGTGGTGTAATCGGGGTACAGCGAAACCTAGCGATCGTGCGGGTGGCCTCGCTGTCAGACACGTCCGTATTCGATGACGGGGAAAAGCCGACATGGTTGTCCGTAAGAGTGGTCGCGCAGTGGCGTGAGGTCCTTACACGAATTGCATTGATTTCCCGACATGACGTTGCGGTGCGCGAGATAGTATGTCCTTGTGTCGTTGTGCCTCTTTTCCCCTTCGCTACGCCCTGCAATGGAATCCCAGGCCAGAGAGCTTTCCAGGTCGCCGGTTTCTGACATCGGCGAGGGACCGATTCTTGTCGCAACCGACGGAAATCCGCACGCGGACACCGCGCTGATCGCGGCCGCGTTCATAGCGGGCCGCGTCGGAGGAAATGTGCAGGTATTCTCGATCGTGGAGCATGCGTCACCGGCATGCCGAGAGTGCGACAATGCAGCCGGCGCACGTCACGTTCCTCTCGTACCACGAACGGAGTGGCAGGCGCAGGAAGAGAATTCCGAGGAGCGGGACGCACGCTGCGCAATGATCGCGGCGCAAGTGGCTCTCACGGTCGGCGAGGCGGCAAACTGGCCAGTCACCGTGCACGATGGACCGCTCGGTCAGACGACCCGTGATCTCGTGGCGCGGAGTCATGCACAATTGATGGTCATCGGACAGCGACGGCAGCGGAGTCTCGATGTGGAGTCCGGAACGGATTGCGCGACCGAGGCATTGATGCAGTGCGCCGTGCCGATTTACATTGCGGCGCCAACACTTCGGGGTATTGCCCGCCGCGTCGTGGTCGCCATCGACTTCGGCGTCGCAAGTATCCACGCTGCATACATCGTCAAGCGTCTCAGCGCGCCCGACGCGCGCATGTACCTGATCCACGTCGTCCCGCACGCGTCTGCACAGGAGCTGGAAGAGCGGCGACGCCAGTTGCTGAACATCGAACACTCCCTTCGTGACGAATCCGGGTTTTGCGTCGAGTCGATCATGCTGCTGGGAGACGCGGCTCGGGAGACGCTCGGCTTCGCTGAAGGCATTCAGGCCGACGTCATTGCCTGTGGCCTGTCCGGTCGGCATGCCGCCTCTCCGGCGGATCCCGCGGCCCCGGTGCGCGATGACGTTACACGGGAGCTCATCCGCCATGCATCGTGTTCGATGCTAATCGCCCCAGGCGTGACCGGCTCTTAAACTCAACCACTCGCGAAGCCATGTACACAAGATGCGCGCAGCAACTCGGCCCGCCCGATGCGAAGGACATCGCCCGGAGCATTCCGTCGTCGATTCAGCATATTGTCGTAATGTGTGACGGAACGCCGTCCGGCGACGGGACATTACGGCTTGCCGACGCGATTTCGCAGAGTACGGGTGCCAGCCTTCGCGCTGTCACGTGGCTTCCGGACGGGTATGCGCTCGAGGGTGAGGCGCCCATCGAAAAATTTCTCGCCTGCGTTACGCGGCAGCTCTACAGGGTCACGCCGATGGCTGGATTCTGGCGGCTCGAGTTGTTGGCGGGGCATGTCGATATGCAGCTCGCCCAGCTGTGCGCGGCGGAGTCGGCCCAACTCCTCATTGTTCCCGGCTCACTGAGCCTGGGGAGGCCGGGATATCGGTGGACTCCGATGGCGGAAATTCCTGTGGTCTGTGTCGTTCAGGACACTGCGGCCTGCGGCGAGCAGGCGACACTCCATGCACGCGCCGACGCCCGGAGTCAGCTCGATGCACATGTTGCTGCAGCGATCGTCACGGCTGCTCACACGGTGCGTGCCGTGGCTCACAGCTCTCGCGAAGAATATGTGAAACCGTGCTGTCCGTACGTGCACGTCCAAACCGAGCCCGCTGTGGCGAACTATTTGGTCGGCGCCCATTCCTCATCGAATAGCTTGAGCTTGACCGCGAGTTGAATGTATTCCGCGCGGTGCGACACGCCGATCTTCTCCTGAATTCGTTGCTTGTACGTCTCGACCGTCTTGGCGCTGATGTTCAGCTTCTGCCCGATTTCCGGACCGGAGTAGCCACGCGCGACATGGCGAAATACGAGACCCTCGCGCTCGCTGAGCGTCGCAAACCGTTCGCGGTCGGCATGCCGTGGCTCCTTGTGTACGAGCTGCTGGACGACCATTCGGGCAGCAGTCGGTCGTAGATAGACATCGCCATACGCAACCGCCCGAACCGCATCGACCAGATCACGGTCCGCGGCGGTCTTGACGAGATAGCCGGAGGCGCCAGCGTGCAGCGCGGGCGAGAGATGTTCTGCCTCCTCATGCATGGTGAGGATCAGGACTCTCGTGGGGCTCAGCCGGCTGACGATTTCCCTGGTAGCTTCCGTACCGTCGCCGCCAGCCATATCGAGGTCCATCACGACGACGTGCGGATGAAACTGCTCCACCAGACTTACCGCTTCGCGGCCATGTTTTGCTTCGGCAACCACTTCGATGTCAGCAGCCTTGCTGAGGATGGTTTTCAATCCCGTGCGCACAACTGAATGATCGTCGGCCAGCACTACGCGGATGATGTCGAGTGTCATGGTCTCGCACCTTTTCTGAAGAGTATCACTCCGGAACATATCCCCTGATTGGGGCAGCCGTGTCCAGCATTTGGATGACAGCCGATCCGGATCCATGACTGGACTCAGCATACATTTATGCCATGGCATCGAATACGAGGGAGTTCGTACTGGATGCATTCCGCGCATTGTTCGGAGATCCCGAGCGATGCGCGCTCATTCTGACGTCGGATCATGAGGTTCTGGAGGGTACGGCAGCAGCGCGCCGTCTCTTTGGGCTCCCCCCGGAGGGGGTCGTCTCTGCGCGCGGGATTCTCCCTGCGGCCATCACCAACGCGATCGACGAAGCCTTCCGGGGGCGGGTGGTACGGCTTGATTTTGCGGCAGAAACACGTGACGGAACGACAGCCTTTGAAGTAGTTGTACAGCCCGCCGGCGAACTGGCGGAGACCGGGGCCGTCCTTCTCCTGGCGGTCGCCAGCGATGGCCGCCGTCCCCACGAAGAGCAGGAAGGCGAGCTTCTGGCGCGGATCGCGCTCGCGGTATCCAAGACGGCCAGCGTCACGTTCGCGGTCGAGGAGACCATGCGCAATATCTGTCAGGCGACGGGATGGCCGCTTGGCGAAGCCTGGATTCCGCAAAGTTCGGAAGGCGGAATGCCGGCGCTCATGTGTTGCGGTAGCTGGACGAGCGAAAAGGGCTGGCTCGAGACGTTTACGACCCAGGCGACAGGGCTCCGGTTCAACCGTGGGGAGGGAGTCCCAGGGGCGGCGTGGGATTCAGGGCGTCCTGTCTGGGTCGGCGACCTGGCGACGTCGCGCATCTTCACACGCGGTGCCCTGGCCGCCATTTCACGCCTCAAGGCGGCGGTGGCCATCCCGCTCATGTACGCCGACGATGATTTTGTCGGCGTACTTCAGTTCTACATGCGTGACGTGCCCGCGAACAACGATGAGCTGGTAAAGCGGGCGTCCGCGGTCGCAACTCCGCTCGCTCAGTTGCTCCGGCAGAAGCAAAGCGAAGAAGCGCATCGCCTTGCCGAGGCGAGGTTCATCGGGATGGTCTCGATGGCATCCGACGCCATCATCTCGATCGACGGCGCACGCCGGATCACGCTCTTCAATTGGGGCGCCGAGCGGATTTTCGGGTACAGCTCGGCCGAAGCCATCGGACAGCTGATGGACATGCTGTTACCGGAAGACGTGCGAAGCCGGCACGCCGCGCACATCGCGGCATTCGCCGCGTCATCCGACACGACCCGACGCATGGGAGAGCGCAGTCACATCGTCGGACGACGCAAGAATGGCGAGTTGTTTCCCGCGGAAGCATCCATCTCGCGATTTCTGGTCGGTCGCGAATGGGGATATACCGCGATCCTGCGTGACGTGAGCGAACGGGTTCGGAGGGAAGACGAGCTCCGGGTACTTGCCGAGCGCATGCGGAAGGCTGCCAACGCGCGCGATGAAGTCATGGCGCTCGTCTCGCACGATCTTCGTAATCCGCTGAGCACGATGTCGATGTGTCTGTCCGCACTGCACGACGATCCGCCGCCGACTGCGGACATGGCCCATGGTCTCGTGATGCTTGCGGAAGAGGCGGCGTTGTTGATGTCGCGCATGATTCAGGACTTGCTCGACATCGCAAGCATCGATGCTGGACAGTTGTCCATCGAGCGCACGAAACAGGCCGTCGGTCCCACGCTCGAGCAGGCGGTGGAGATGCATCGGCCCATTGCGGCCGACCAGCAAATCACGCTCGTCATGGATCTTCCGCCCGGGCTGGAAGAACACATATTGATGATCGATCGCGAGCGCATCGTGCAGGCGCTCTCGAATCTGATCGCCAATGGCTGCAAGTTCACGCGCGCCGGTGGCAGCGTGACGGTCAGCGCAGTCGCGCTTCCGGATGCAGTGCAGGTCACCGTGCGAGACACGGGACGCGGGATTCCGGTCGACGCGATTCCACACGTTTTCGATCGCTTCTGGCATGCGCGCCACGGCGCGGCCCAGCGATCGACCGGGTTGGGGCTCGCGATCGTGCGGGGGATAATCGAAGCGCACGGCGGCCGGATCTGGGTCGAGAGCACGGTGGGCGAGGGAAGCGCCTTTCATTTCACGCTACCATCGCTCGCCGTGTCAGACAACGGACGACATGAGACGGGTGAAGTCCCGCACGAAGATCAGGTGACGCGCTGACATCCCGAGCGGAGCGCCGGGCGTATGATGAATCAACTCATCTCGTCCGGAGCAACTCATGGCACCACTCTCCTCGCCCCAGACGGCGTCCCGGGCCGCGGGTTCGGAGCCGCGCGCAACACAACTGTCGCCCGTCTTTCCGGCGGTCGTTGCAGTAACGGCTGATGCCGCGGCGAGCGGCGCGATCTACATCACGCATGCACTCGCACAGGAGTGCGGAGCGATACCGACGGTCCTGCGTGTCGTGCAGGACGATATCGCAGTAGGTGCAGCAGCGACCGGAACGATGGTTGGTGTCCCGGAGGCTGCACTCGATCCTGCCTATCGTACTTCACAGCTGGCTGTGCTCGAGAATCAGGTGCAACGAATCCTGGGTACCCTTCCGAGCTGGCAATACGATGTCGAGATCGGGGTGACCGTGCCGACGATAGTACGGCGCGCTCACGACCTTCGTGCCGAGATCGTGATTCTGGGATTGCCGGACCACAACTTCTTCCGGCGGGCATTTGTGCGCGATACTGTGCAGGGCATCGTCGAACACACCCAGGCGGCAGTATTTGCAGTTCGTCCGGAGCTGGTACATCGCCCCGAATCGATTCTGGTGGCGCTCGATTTTGGCATCGGGAGCCTGCGAGCTGCGCACCTGGCATGTCAGCTTGTAGTGCCGGGCGGTCGCGTCATTCTCGTGTATGTTCAGCCGGATCTTCCACCGGCCAGCCGCGCGGATGCGACTGCGGATGCCACCAATTACGGCGCCGATGATGCTTCAGCGCTCCTGACGGCGATCACCCTGCTGATCGACGAGCTGACGTCGCAGAAGGCTGTCAGCATCACTTCCATCATCGAGCACGGTGGCTCGATCGAGGGTGTCAAGCAGGCCGCGGTGCGCATGCGGCCCGACGTCATCGCGCTCGGAGCGCGGCATCACTCCGCCGTCGATTGGTTCTTCGGTGACAGTGTCTCCGCGGACCTCCTGAACGACCGTCGATGGTCACTATTGATGGTTCCCGAATAGTGCAACGCCACGCACACACGGAGCACTCGTGCCAATGGTAATCATTCATCCGACGCGCACGCCGGATAAGTGCATCCTGCATGACGGGCCGCACGCGCGCTCCTGGACGCAGTCATGCGATGCGATACAGGAGACGGCTTCGCGACATGACGTGCCCGAGCTGCGAATGGCTGTCTCTGCGCCGGCCGGCGCATCGGGCGTATCGCTGCAGCTGGCGCATGAGGCACGTTGGTCCATGCTGACAGTTCCGGCACGCAGCGATGTCTGACCGAGCGCTCGATGTGCCGATGAAGCTGCTGCTCGCGATCACCAATGATGATCTCGCGTCTGCTGCTACCGCCGTCGCGCTCGCGCTTCAGCACGAGCGGAACGCGCGCCCGTCAGTCGCATATGTCATCGAGATAGGCCCTGCAGTGCCGGAAGCGGCGATGCTGGTCGCGCAACTCGGAGACCCGCGGACGCTGGCGAGAGAAGCGGTCGGAATGCGCCCCGTGCTCCACATCGATCAGGGTGCGGCTGCGAGCTGGCCATTCGAGGTCACGGTTGGATCGGTCGCGCAGGAGGTAGTGGAGACCGCGCAGAGGCAAGAGGTCGATCTGATCGTGATGGGATTGAGCCGGCACGGCACCGTTGGACGTGCCATCGGGAACGACACCGTGCGGGAAGTGATGACGATAGGCGGTGTTCCAGTTCTCGCCGTTCGCCCTGAGTTGACGGCGCTGCCCAAGCGAGTCGTGATTGCTGTCGACTTCAGTCGGGCAAGCATTCGCGCGGCGCAGCTCGTACGCAGGCTGGTCGACGACGACTGCAGCGTACACCTCCTGTTCGTCGAATCTGATTCCCCGCGCGAGACCACCGAGAGCGCAGAGGGATTGCAGCTGATCCGGAGCCATGGTGTGGACGATGCTTTCGCGGAGCTGATCCGCACGCTCGACGCGCCGCCGGGAATGACGATCGACGCCAACGTGCGACAGGGCAAGCCGGTCGCAGAGATTACGCGCTTCTGCGAGGAGATCGCCCCGGATCTCGTCGCGGTCGGGAGCCAGCACCACCGCTTTCTCGATCGCTTGCTGCTTGGGAGCGTGGGGAAGGCGATCGCGGGCGATGGCAGATGGTCAGTGCTGGTAACACCTCCCGGTATGGTCGAGCATACAGCACCGATAGAAGTATCGGCAGCTCGGCGGTGATTCATGAGCGCCTGGCTCGTGAATGCGAGCCGCCGCCCGACCACCACGCCGCCGAGCTGCGCCCGCGCTCGATTCAGACGTCGCCGCTCCTCGATGAAGCTGCGAGCCACTCTGTACAGTGGCTGTACGAACGTCTCGGGACCGGTGATGCCGGCCTCTCGAGCGACGAGGCCCGTACCAGACTCGCGCTCCATGGCCCCAACGACATAGCGTCGGAACATCCGCCTGGCTGGGCGCGGCGACTGTTGCTGGCATGCCGCAATCCGCTCGTCCTGCTGCTCGCGGTGCTCGCCACCGTTTCGATTGCCACGGGGGATGCCCGCGCCGCGACGGTGATTGCGGTGATGATCGTGCTCGGTGTCGCGCTTCGGCTGTTCCAGGAAAAGCGCGCCGATGTCGCCGCGGAAAGCCTCCGTAAAATGATTCACGTAACCGCGACCGTCATGCGAGATGGAGCCGCTGTCGAGATCCCGATTCACGAAGTGGTTCCGGGCGACGTCGTTCATCTGGCGGCAGGCGACATGATCCCTGGTGACGTCCGCATTGTCGTCTCGAATACACTGTTCGTGAATCAGGCGACACTGACTGGCGAGTCGCTTCCGGTCGAGAAGTCTGCCGACACGACTCGAGTCACCGCGGCTGATGGTCCAAACGGCGTGTCGCTCATGGATGCGGAGAATGTCTGCTATCTCGGGACCAGCGTTCAGAGCGGGACCGCGACGGCCGTGGTAGTCGAGACCGGTCCGCGTACATCCTTCGGTCGCGTGGCGGCGAGCATCGCGGCGACCGAACCGCCTACAGCGTTCGAACGTGGCGTGAGCCAGTTCACCTGGTTCATGATACGGCTGATGTGCGTGATGGTGCCGCTCGTGTTCTTCATCAATGGAGTGACCAAGCACGACTGGCGCGAGGCATTCTTCTTCGCTCTCGCCGTCGCAGTCGGACTCACGCCCGAGATGCTCCCGATGATCGTGTCGGTTTGCCTGTCGCAGGGCGCGCTTGCGATGTCGAGGAAACGCGTGATCGTTCGGCGGCTCGATTCGATTCAGAATCTTGGTGCGATGGACGTTCTCTGCACGGACAAGACCGGCACGCTCACGAGAGACGAAGTAATCCTGGAGCGCCACTGCGACGTGGACGGCGCGGAGAGCGCGCGCGTGCTGCTGCTCGCGTCGCTCGTCAGTCAGATGCAGACCGGTCTCAAGA
>DATNCZ010000111.1:0-4562 GCA_035553335.1 Gemmatimonadaceae bacterium | reverse complement strand
GCTGGTGGCCAGGCGCAAGATCTCGCGGTCCGACGAGGGACGTTATGGCCGCGCGGTGAACGAGAAGCGCCGGCGTCCGGGCGAGGATTATTTCGGCGGACTTTCAGCGTAGCCTTCCGCGCAGCTCTTCAGAGCAGCTCTTCAGCGTAGCTTTTCAGCACAGCCTTCAGCCCAGCGAGGTTTCCGTATGCCGATCATCACTGTTTCGCGCATGTACTGCTCGGGTGGCTCGAACGTCGCGGCGCGCGTGGCGGACGCGATGGGATGGTCGCTGCTGGACAACGCCGTGATCGACGAGGTCGCGGCGCGCACGGGGTTGAGCGTGTCGGAGGTCGCCGCACGCGAGGAGCGCCGTCCGTCGTTGGCGGAGCGGGTCGCCACGGCGATGGCGATGAGCACCCAGGAGATGATGTCGCCGATCGCCTCGGCCCAATTGCCGCCGACGGAGCAGCGGCTGCTGGATGTGACTCGCACGGTGATCGAGGAGGCAGCGAGCCGCGACTCGGTGGTCATCGTCGGGCGCGGCGCGCAGATGATGCTCGGTTCGCGCGGTGACGTCTTTGGAGTGTTCTGCTACGGCCCCCTGGAGGCGCTTACACGCAGGTGCATGCAGCGGGACGGCCTGGACCATGCCCACGCGGAGAAACGCGTGCTGCAGGTCAATCAGGAACGCGCAGCGTGGGTCAAATCGAACTGGGGGCGCGACTGGAGCTGGGTGGACAACTACCATCTCTGCGTCAACACCGATGCGCTGGGCGTGGATGGGGCGGCGGATGCGATAGTGCGAGCCGCGCGCGTGTACTTCGAGCGCAGCTGAGACTGGACTACGTTGCGAAGGCGCGGATGCATCCGCGCCCTACTCGTACAGCGTGTCCATGTCCGTTGCGGCCAGCTCGACGAGGAAACCCGATATCCGGGCGACGACGGCCTCGAAGAAGCGCTCTCCCCGCTCCGGAGTCGCATGAGCGGGATTGCCGGTTCCGGTGTCCCTGGACACGCGAGTCCAGGGGCGCGGCGCCCAGACCCAGCGCTCGCGCAGTCCCGCAATCGAGGGCTTTCTCTGGCTTCCGTCGCCGGCCTCGGAGAGCGGTAACACCAGATCCGGCGCTATGTGCTGCATCACGCTCGTCTCGAGCTCGCCGGCGTGATCGCCGGGCTCGTCGAAGTACGGCGCCGGATCGACGCAGGTGTACCAGTTGAGCGAGCAGAGGAAGACTTCGGTTGTGGGCTGCAACTCGCGGATCATCTGCTTGAAGTCGTTGCCACCATGGCCGTTGAGGACGACGAGCTTGTGTATCCCCTGCCCTTCGAGCGCGCTCACGAGATCGCCCAGCAACGCGGCCTGGGTGCTCGGGTTCATGTTGAGACAGAGCTCGATGTCGAGCTGCCCTGTGTTGACACCGAACGGGACGGTCGGCAGCACGATGACCTTCGCGCCTGCTTCCCACGCGCGCCGAGCCGACTCGGCGGCCACTGCATCACACTCCATCACGTCGGTGGCGTATGGCAGATGGTAGTTGTGGGCTTCGGTCGCGCCCCACGGAAGTATCGCAACGTCGTACTCCGTGGACGACACCGTTTTCCAGTTGGTCTCGGCGAGGATATAGGGACGGGGCATTCTGGAAATCATACGCGAAACTGTACCATTGTGGCTTGTGAGTAAAGAAGCTCAGGCGTAGAGCAGTCGGCCTGTCTGCCGCGCAACTCGCCAACGGCAGTACTTCGGCGATCAACGCATGATCGACGTCGCTTACACCAGCAGAAAGTCGTCGGTAGAAACGCCAATATCTCGACAAATCTGGCGCAATAGAATCGGTGAGATATCGCGCCCTGCGTGCACCGGCACGGTCGTGGCCCGACCATCCGGATGACGAAGCTGCTTGTGGGATCCACGTTGACGGACTTCTACGAACCCGAGGCGTTCAAGCCGCGCGACCACCTCACGCGGCTTGAGAACGGGCAATGAACTCATTCAGGCGACGCGAACCGTCTGTGTCCCGACAAATTCCGCTTCCAATTGCGGCTCTCCATCCTCAAGGAGCATGGCGACCACCTCAGCGAGGTTGGCCTGCAACTCCTCCATGCTTTCGCCCTGGCTGTGCGCGCCGCGGAAGCCGGGAACATAGCCAACGAACAAGCCGGTTTCTGTATCGCGCTCGACCACTGCTGTGTACGATCGCATCCCTATCCTCGGTTACTGAGACTCTGAATGTAAAGATAGAGATTGGCCGCGAAGCCGGATAGCCATAGAGCTCGCGTTCAGGCCAACTCTACGCGCCTGCGATTCCCCTCACGCGAGCAACGAACCCTTCAACCTCGTCCTCACTCGTCTGGAAGGAGCATACGAGCCTCAACTCAGATGTCGCTTCGTTCCAGACATGCAGCGAAGCGGCTTCGCCCAACGGCCCAATCACGCGCTCGGGGACGATGACAAATACTTCGTTCGCCTCCACCTTCTGTGTGACTGTAATGCCCGGAATCGACTTCAGCCCGTCGCTCAGGCGTCGAGCCATCGCATTCGCATGGCGCGCGTTGCGAAGCCACAGATCGTTCGTGAGAAGCGCGGTGAACTGCACCGACATATAGCGCAGCTTGGATGCCATCTGCATTGCCTGCTTGCGACGCAGTGCGAAATCACGCGCAAGATGCTCGTTCATGAACACGATCGCCTCGGCGCAGAACGCACCGTTCTTCGTTCCACCGAATGAGAGCACGTCCACTCCGCACGCCGTGGATACATCGCGCAGCGAGAGATCGAGCGACGCCGCGGCGTTCGCGATGCGCGCGCCGTCCATGTGCACGTACATCCCGTGCTCGTGAGCGACGTGAGCAATCGCGCTCACTTCCTCCGGCTTGTAGACAGTTCCGTACTCCGTGGCCTGGGTCAATGACACGACGCCCGGCCTCGCTCCGGCATGTCCGTCCTGATGCGGTATCGCTGCAGCTACACCTTCCGCGGTGATCTTTCCATCGGGCGCATGAATCGGAAGAATCCTGGAGCCCGTCATGCGCTCCACCGCGCCCCACTCGCTGGTATGAATGTGCGCAGTATCACTGCACAGTACCGCTTCATACGGACGTATGCAGCTCTCGATGGAGAGCACGTTCGCGCCCGTTCCGGTGAACACGAAGAACGGTTGCGCCGTCGCACCGAACTCCCGCCTGATCAGCGCCTCGGCTTCCTGCGTATATGGATCTCCGCCGTACGCCGGCACTGGGTCGCTGTTGGCGCGAACCACGGCATCCATGACGTCTGGATGCGCGGGCGCCCAGTTGTCGCTGGCGAAGTTGGGAACTGTTTTGGGAAGTGTTTTCGTTTCTTGCATGGCTGAAGTGTGGACAGGTAGAGCACTACCGTCAAGCTCCAGCACGTCCGACGTCTCAATGGAAATCGTGAGATCCGTACACCAGCTGTTCGACCTCCAGCTCCCTGAATCTGCGCCCCACTACGTTCGTGACTCCACCGTCCCGCTCGAACCACCCCTCGACCACGATGAAGCGCGCGTATTTCACGATATCGTTGTAGCGCTCGACGACCTTTGGCGAGACTATCACGTTGACGAAACCCCACTCGTCTTCGAGCAGGATGAAGATGGTGCCCTTTGCACTGCCAGGCCTCTGACGCACGGTTACGAGACCGGCGATCACGACGCGCTGTCCATCACGCAAATCCTGCATGTCACGACTTGCAACGACACCAGCCTTGCAGAGACGCTCGCGCACGTGCTCCATGGGATGACCTGTCACGCATATCCCCGTAGCCTGATAATCCAGGAATATCAGCTCCCGCTCGTCGAGCTCCCGGGGATCGTAGCCAAAGCGATGCGCGGGTGCCAGCGGGAGGTTGTCGCCAACCGCGCGCAACGCCTCCCATGCCGCACGCCTGCGATCCGGCTCCCAGGCACCAAAAGCGGCGGCGCGCGCAAGCTGCAGCGACTCGGCACGTGTGAGCGCAACACGCTCGACGACGTCGGCGATGGAAGTAAATGGCAGGAAATCCTGAGCCGATTCCAATCTGTCGAGTGTGCGATCACCGACACCTCGGATGTGCCGCCAGCCAATGCGCAATGCCGGTTGCTCCGACATCGGTGCAACTTCCGTAGTGCATATCCTACTGCCGTCACGCAGGCAGGGTGGCCGCACCTCCACGCCGCGCCTGCGCGCTTCGTGAATGATCGTCGCATTGGGATAGAATCCCATCGGCTGCGCGTTCAGAAGACCCAGGTAAAAGTCGGCTGCGTAGTGACATTTGAGATACGCGGTGGCATAAGCGATGAGCGCAAAGCTCCACGCGTGTGATTCCGGAAATCCATAATTCGCGAAGGTCGACAGGTCGCGGCTGATCTGTTCCGCTACTTCGCGCGTTACCGGCGGATCCGGAGCTGGATTGTTCACCATGCGCTCCGTCAGCTCGGCGAGCACGTTCTCGAGTCGCGTCTTCTTGCGAATGTTTCCCATCGTCCGGCGCAGACGATCGGCTTCGGGCGGAGTGAACCCTCCGAGCACCGACGAAATCGCCATCGCCTGCTCCTGAAAGATCGGAATCCCGTACGTCCTCCGAA
>DATNCZ010000110.1:0-3010 GCA_035553335.1 Gemmatimonadaceae bacterium | reverse complement strand
GGCACGTCGATCGGCACGCCGGCGTACATGGCTCCCGAGCAGGCCGCGGGAGATCCTGCGACGGACCACCGCGCCGATATCTACGCATGGGGCGTGGTGGCGTACGAGCTGCTGTCGGGGCACCATCCGTTCGCGAGCCGTACGTCGCCGCAGCAGTTGCTCGCAGCGCACATGTCGGAGCTTCCCGCGCCGTTGCGCCGCGCAGCGCCGGGTGTGTCGCCCGCGCTTGCCAAACTGGTCATGCGTTGTCTGGAGAAAGATCCGATCCGGCGCCCCGATTCTGCGGCAGCGCTGGTCGAAGTGATGAGCACACAGCGATCGCAGAGTGGATTCGGCGGCATCATCGGCTTGCGTCGAGCGGTAGCAGCAGGTGTTGTGCTGTTCACGATCGCCGCGATTGGAGGAGTCGCGTGGCGCTGGCGCGAGAGTGTCGGCGGTGCGGCGCAATCACCTGGCGCGCACACGCTCGCGGTGCTTCCCTTCGCCAACCTTAGCGGTGATACCACGCAGCAGTACTTTGCCGACGGTCTGGCCGATGAGCTGACGACCGCGCTCAGTCGGACGCCGGGGCTCCGCGTCACCGCACGCAGCGCAGCCTTCGCGCCCGCGCTACGCAGCCTCGATGCGATGGCGGCGGGCAGGCGTCTCGACGTCGCGACGGTACTCGAAGGCGCAGTACGCCGTTCCGGACCACGCATTCGCCTTTCGGCGGAACTCGTCGGCGTCCACGATGGCACGGTGCTGTGGAGCGACCAGTTCGAGCATGACGGGGGTGATGTCTTCGCGGCGCAGGACGATCTCACACATCGCGTGGCCGCCGCCCTCCATGATCGCCTTGCCGTAGCGCGAGCGCGCGCTACCTCGTTCGATCGCGGTACGTCGGACGAGGTGGCGTATGACCTGTACCTGCAGGCACGTTATCTGTTCGCCCGTCGCGGCACGGCCAATCTCCTGCACGCGGCTGCGCTGCTGGCCCAGGCGATCCATCGGGACAGCACGTTCGCGCGCGCGATGGCGACACTTGCGATGGTGCAGGTGGTGCTCCCCGAGTACACGCAGTTGTCAGCCGTCAGCGCGACCAGTGACGGACCGCAGGCTCGCGATACGATGATCACTGCCGGTCTGCGCAACGCTGCGCGGGCCATTGCACGCGACTCCACACTCGCCGACGCATACGTCGCTCAGGGATACGGGCTCATCGCACGGTGGGATTGGGATGGGAGCGAAGCAAGCTTCCGCCGGGCTCTCGCACTTGAACCCTTGAACCCCGAAGCGCACCACTGGCACGCCGACCTGCTGTACGCACGCGGTGACATCGACGGAGCGCTGAACGAGCAGCGACGCGCGCTGCAACTCGACCCGACGGCGGCTATCGTCGTTGCGGAGATTGCGAATGAACTGATCGATAAACACCAATACGCTGAGGCTATCGCCACCGGACATCGCTCGAGTGCAATGGATCCCCTTCTCGGATTCTCGTACCTCAACTACGCGCCGGCATTCATCCGCATGGGATATCCCGACTCGGCGATGGAGGCACTCGCGACGGCGGAGCGACTGGATGGTGGTGGACAGGACCAGCAGGGGGTCGGCATGCGAGCCGCATTACGCGCCGCCGCACTCACGCGTTTGAAGCGTAATGATGAAGCACGCCAGCAAGTCGCAATTGTCGAAGCCATGGTGAAGAGCGGCGGTTCTGCGTACACGGCAGCGTTGGCGCGGATGGGAATCGGAGATCGCGAAGGGGCACTTCGATGGTTGACACGCAGCATCGACGCACACGAGGAGGCTCCCGCATCCTGGGGAGTGAGCTGCGATCCGATGTTCGACCCGCTGAAGTCCGACCCTCGTTTCGGTACGCTGATGGCGCGGATGAAGGTACACGTCTGTTCGCCGGGACACGGATGATCCAATTATGGGATCTGTGTGAATGACTGATTCCGCTGCGCGGCTTGCCGCGTCGCTCGCTGACCGCTATACGCTCGAGCGCGAGCTCGGTGCGGGTGGCATGGCGACTGTCTATCTCGCCGAAGATCTCAAGCATCATCGCAAGGTTGCCATAAAAGTCCTGCACGCAGAGCTCTCGGCGATGCTCGGACCGGAACGATTTCTCAAGGAGATCGAGCTCACGGCGAATCTTCAGCATCCGCACATACTGCCGTTGTTCGATTCGGGAAGCGCCGACGGATTGCTGTTCTACGTGATGCCGTTCGTGGAAGGCGAGACACTGCGCGGAAGGCTGGAGCGTGACAAGCAGCTTCCTGTCGCAGACGCTGTTCGCATCGCGAGCGAGGCTGCAGATGCGCTCGCGTACGCTCATGGACGCGGCATCGTGCACCGCGACATCAAGCCCGAGAACATTCTGCTCCAGAATGGACATGCGCTCGTGGCCGACTTTGGCATCGCGCTCGCCGTGCAGCAGGCGGGTGGTCAGCGCATGACGCAGACCGGCCTGTCACTCGGCACACCTCAGTACATGTCGCCCGAACAGGCGATGGGCGAGCGCGAGATCGGGCCTCGCTCGGACATCTACTCGCTCGGCGCAGTGACGTACGAGATGCTCGCCGGCGATCCACCCTTCGTAGGCTCGACGGCGCAGGCTATAGTGGCGCAGGTGATCACCAGCGAGCCTCGCTCACTCACGGCGCAACGAAAGAGCGTTCCCGCGAACGTCAACGACGCGGTGTTCACCGCGCTCGAGAAACTCCCAGCCGATCGCTTCGCAACGGCGACGCAATTCGCAACGGCGCTGACCAACGATTCGTTCACCGCCGTTACTGGATCGACGCAGCGACGCGACCGCGGCAACGCCGGGTGGCGCGCGCGCACAAGTGAGCCGTTGGTGCTGGTGCTGGGCGTGCTCGTTGTCGCGCTGCTGGCCGCTCTGGCGGTTGTGGCACGGCGCACAGCTTCGAGCGATGCATTCCCGATGCGTGTCGAGCTGCCACTTCCACCCGGCGGAGTCCCATCCGGATCACCAGCGCTTTCGCCAGACGGTCACACCATAGTA
>DATNCZ010000109.1:0-10378 GCA_035553335.1 Gemmatimonadaceae bacterium | reverse complement strand
AGCGGACCACCAGTTCCCCGAATGCCCGCGTACGACATCGTCACAGCGAGCAATTCAGGATTGGCCAAGAGCTGCGATTCCCCCGTAGGCGCGGATGACAACATCTCACATGCTGGCACTGATTTGGGCTCGATTGCATTACATCTCACATGCTGGCATTGATTTGGGCTCGATTGCATCATAGGTGACAGGCACGGATGCATCCGTGCCCCACATTTATCTGCCATCGGTTACGCCTGCGACGTGATGGTGTTGAATCCGATTGTTGTCCGTGGATCCCTCGGCAGCGGGGTGGGCGACGGGTGGATTTATCGCGGTGGGCATCCAATTTCGATTGCGCGTAACGGGGCCAGGCGCGGAAGAATCCGCGCCCTACGCATGACCACCAATTCGGCCCGTGGGTGCGCGTCGTCGGGGATCGCAACCAATTCGGCACGTGGGTGGGCGTCGGCGGGCGTGACCACCAATTCGGCGCGTGGGTGGGCGTCGGCGGAAATGGGATGTCGGCGGTCGCCAATCAGGCGCGCGATCCGTCGGCGTCTTCGGGTATATTTCGGGTATGACGGACGATGGCCGCACTGTTATTCCGCTTCATGAGCGCATCGTGTCGCCGGCCGCCAGCGGTCGCGATTTCTCGGCGGAGCTGAACCAGGACCAGCTCGCGGCGGCGACGCACGGGGATGGCCCGCTCCTGATCGTCGCGGGTGCGGGCAGTGGCAAGACGCGCACACTCGTGTATCGCGTGGCCCACCTCGTGGATCGCGGTGTGCGGCCCGAGCGGATTCTCCTCCTGACGTTCACCAGACGCGCCGCTCACGAGATGCTGTCGCGCGCCGAGCGGCTCATCGGGAGCGCCAGCCGGAACGTGCATGGGGGGACATTCCACGCGACCGCCCATCGGCTGCTGCGACGCTTCGGACCTGCCGCCGGCCTTCCACGTGACTTCAGCATCATGGATCAGGGCGACTCGGCCGATCTGATGCAGATCGCTCGGGCGACCCTCGGGTTCGGTGCCGGCGCGAAGCGTTTCCCGAAGAAGGAAACGCTGCACCACGTGTACTCGCGCCATGTGAATACCGGCATTGCGATGGAGGACATCGTACGTGACGAGTATCCGCGCTTCATCGAGTACATCCCCGACTTCACCCGGTTGTACGCCGACTATACCCTGCGCAAGCAGGAGCGCAACCTCGTCGATTACGACGACCTCCTGCTGCTGTGGGCAATGCTGCTCGAGGCGAGCCCCGAGTTGGCAAGCGACATCGCGGGATTGTACGATCACATCCTTGTGGACGAGTATCAGGACACGAACGCGCTGCAGGCCCGGATACTCCGCGGCATGGCGCGCGCGCACTCCAACGTCACAGTCGTCGGCGACGATGCGCAGAGCATCTACTCCTTTCGCGGTGCCACGATACGCAACATCCTGGACTTCCCTGCCCAGTTTCCCGGAACGCGCGTCGTGACGTTGGATCGCAATTACAGATCGACCCCGCAGATACTCGGCACCAGCAACACTCTCATCGCGCATGCGGGCGAGCGGTTCGCGAAGACCCTCTGGACCGATCGCGCTGCCGCCGAGCGACCGCTGCTGGTGACGGCGCGCGATGAGCCGCAGCAGACGCGATACGTGGTGGACAGGATCTTGGAGCTGCACGAGGAAGGCATCGCTCTTCGCAACATCGCCGTGCTCTTTCGCGCGGGATACATGTCCGCCGATCTCGAGATCGAGCTGGCCAACAGGAAGATCCAATTCGAGAAATGGGGCGGGATCAAGTTCCTCGAAGCCGCGCACGTGAAGGATGTGCTCGCATTTCTGCGTGTACTGGAGAACCCGCGCGACGAGGTGAGCTGGTATCGGCTGTTGTTGCTGCTTCCGGGGATCGGCGAGGCGACCGCACGCTCCGCCATGGAGGCACTCGCTGCAGCTGCATGGGACTCGGCGGCATTTGGCGGTTTCGTGCCTCCTCCGCGTGCCCGCGCGGCACACGCCTCACTTGTTGCGTTGCTCGGGACGTTGCGATCGGCCCCCGAGGCGGACGACGCCCGCGTCGCGCGCGAGATCGGGCACGTACGCACGATGTACGACGCGATAGTGCGCGACCGCTACGACCGTCCGGAGCCGCGCCTTGCGGATCTGGATCAGCTGCAGACCATCGCGGCCGGCTTCCCCGATCGCACGACGTTCCTGTCGGCGCTCGCGCTGGAGCCGCCGAGCGCGACCCAGGATTTCGCAGGGGCGTCCACTGACAGCGAGGACGATGCGCTGGTGTTGAGCACCGTTCACTCGGCGAAGGGCAAGGAGTGGGACGCGGTGTTCGTGATATCCGCAGTCGATGGGCTGTTCCCGTCGACACGATCGCTCGGCAGCGACGAGGACACCGAGGAAGAGCGGCGGCTGATGTACGTAGCGATGACGCGGGCGAGAGATCATTTGAGTGTGGTACATCCACTCAACTCATATGGAAGCCAACGCGGAGCGGACTACTCTCTGACGCAGCTATCGCGGTTCGTGGATCCGGAGGTTCGCGCGACGATGCAACACGTTGCGCTGGGGTCGGATGACAGGGTGGCGGAGCCTGTATCGGTGGAGCAGCGCGGCCCCGTGGTGGATCTGCGGGCGTTGCTGAGAGGACGATTCGGCGCGTTGTAGTAGAGTCACGTCGATCGCAATCGAGCGCCGATCCAGCTGGTCGGAGCGGGAGAAAAAGGGAGCGGGTCCCGGCATGGCTGTCGGAACCCGCTCCTTGTTTCGCAACGTTGCAACTTCTTGTCAGGACACTTGCGTTGGGCTGCTACTGCCCGAGCAGCTTATCATTCGGATTCTTGTCGACCAAAGATACGACCGCGCCGGAGGTGGTGCCTGCGATGACGGTCGTGGTGCCAGCGGCCGGGCAACTCGGCGACGAGCCTGAGCTCGTCAACGTGTAGGCCACGGCCGGTGGTGTGGCAATCGCGGTAAGGACTGACCCCGCCTGTTGCGCGCCGCCGATCGGATCCAGCGGTGGGACCGACGATGATCCTGCGAATGCGGCGGCACCAACCGGGAGCAGGCCGTCCGCGAGCAGGGGCGTGGTAGTACCGGCGCCAGTGGCTGTCACACGGTACGTCGATGCGGCCGGCGCGGAAGCCGCGGCCGCAAAGTTGGCGTACTGACTAACCGCTCCGAACGCCATGCCAGTAAACGCAGGCGTACCGGAAACAGCGCCACCCGCAGCGGTTGCGGCGGAAACGAACACATCAACAGACGCTGCGTTACCGACCGCATCGATGGCGCGCGCAGCGAACGAACCAGCCGCCGCCGCCGGGAATGCATCGTCGGTGATTATCAGCCGCTGCTTGGGCGTGGCACCCGCCTTCATGTACCCTGCATGCACGACCGTGTAATAGTGATTTGCAGCGAACGTAAAGGTCGTATCGAGAAGTACCTGGCTGACGACCGACGGGCCATTGCAGGCTGCAGTAGTCGTACCGGACGGGAACACACGGATCCGGTGCTGTCCGGGCGGAACGGCACGGTAAGCACCGCTGTTGCCGCGGTACTTGATGCTCGCTTCGTTTGCGTTGGTAACGACATCAACGATACGGTAATCCATGTCGATCGTGTCGGGGACAGCATTCACCCAGCGAACCGCTGCGTGCGGCTCGGGGGTTATGACGGTCGAGACACTATCGCCGGAGCACCCCGCGAACAGCACCAACCCTGCCACGGGGAGCAGACGGTAAACTTTCATTGAATATTCCTCTCCAAGGGTGAGCACGACGTCATTGTATTTGCGTCGGTGGGTTTTCACCGGTGTTCTTCGATCCAGGACCTGAATCGCCGAAACCGGTTGCATGCAGGACGACTATGATCGCGACGATCGCGGCAAACAACCCGATCGCCGTAACCGTCGTCTTTGATTGAGAGAACGTCTTGGTGCTTACGCTCGTGATCGAATTGCGCGACAGCATCACCGTCCCTCCGGGAAAGCCTGTAGAGCTTCCGTCGAGGTAGTCGATGTGAGTGACACTGACACCGAGCAAACTGTCTGTGACCGAGACCACCTTGCCATCAAACGTCGCGACGTCGTCACCAAGATCGGCCGTAAGGGCGACCCGGCCGACGTTGTTTACGCGGATCTCGACGTTCTGTCCGGCGGTGAGGTCAGACGGCGCCTGCATCTGGTAGGTGTAGCAGCCAGTGGTCAGCAAAAGACCGCAGACACCGACCGACGCCGTCAGCGCAATGAGGCCACGTGGCGCAAATCGCGCCACGCACCTCACTGCGTCATGCAGTGCTCGATGGATCATTGAGTGTCGCACCTAGCCTTGATTCAGTAGCCGTAAGTTCCGAGTGCAGCGGCGTCCTTCCCACCGGGCCCGCCCGTCGTCCACGCCTTCATGCTCCTCACGTCCGTCTCCTGGTACGGAACGGGGAAGTTGAGCGCGGTATACTGCGCAAGGTCGCCCCAGCCGCGGCTATCGAAGAACCACGCGCCGAGATATGTATAGGCCGTTTCCATGCGCTTTTCCCACTTCATGGCCTCGAAGATATTTCCGCATGTTGCGTGAGCGAAGTCGGGACCCGTGGGAACGCGTGGTACGCAGGAATTCGCCGCTGCACCGACAGCGATTGGCTGCGTAGCGCTCGTGATTCCGGTGATCGGCGGAAGGTTGCCCTTGGCCACGCGGGAAATGTTGATCTTTGCCATCGCGTTTACGAAATCCCCCGTCCGGATGTAGCCTTCGGCGGCGAGGAGATCCAGTTCAGCGCGCGTCATGATCGGATACGGGCCTGCGCGACCGCCATCGTTCCAGAGCTGGAACCGATAGAAGTCATACTGAGACAGGTTCCACGGATCGCCAGACGGGTCGCTGGACCTGCGGTTGCGGAAGTAGAGGTTGGTGCGCGGAGGCTGCTGCGCAGTTCCGGCGCCCGAGCTGACCTGCTGCGCCGCGCGCGTATCGCCCGCGGGGAAGCGCTGGTCAGCCGTACGGATGATGAAGGCGTAGCGGTTTCCGAGCGCCGTAGCGATCCAGGCGTCGTAGCAGTTTCCGCCGTTCGGGTCGCCCTGGTTTGCAGCGGTGCACCCGGCACGTACGCTGTCGGCCATGCCAATGATCATTGGACTCTGCTGCGCCCAGGTATCGAACAGATAGTGCTGTTCGTCACCAACGCGCCACGGAGCGACTGTCGTCATCGTGATGTTCAGATCGTTCGGCAGAGCAGCGTTGGCGTCCGCGATGACTTGCGTCCAGTTGACTGCAGCACGATCCGTTGGAGTACGCGCGACCTCGGCGCGGAAGCGCGCCTTGAAGCCGCGAACCATCTGAATGAACTGTGCAGCGGTGAACGCGTTTCCGTTCACCCACGTGCTGGGCAGCGTGAAGCCAGCACCACCGCCGGCGCCGTTTGGCGCGCTACCAAGCGCGATGGCACGATTCGCTGCTGCGATCGCCGAATCCATCTGCGTCAGAATGACGGGCATCGCAGCCACCCCGCCCACGAACTTGCTCGGCGGATTCGCGATGGTGTCCGTCTCACTTACGATCGAGAGTGAGTCGTACGCAATCGCGACGGTGGCATTGGCGAATGCCATCGTGAAGTATGCGAATGCGCGGGCTCGAAGATCCTGCTGGGCACTTCCCAGAGTGAAGCCTTTCGAGTTGAGTTGGACCAACCCGTTTGCCGCGGTGCGTGCGGCACGCTGGCTGCCCTGATAATTGTACGCGTTGTTTCCAGCATACGTATCGGTGCTGTTGTTGGCGATGGGGGAACGCGGAATGCTCCCGCGCGGACCAAGGCCGTCATTTGCGAGCGACGATGCGTTCTCGAAAGCCATGGTGAGCAAAGCCGGCTCGATATGTCCGGCGATACCCGATCCGCCAGTTGCGCCCTGCGCGGCGTTGTACGCCGAGCCGAACGAGTTGGCGATCACGCTTTCGACGTCACCTGGTCGCGCCAGAACACGCGCAACGTCGGGATTGTTCAGATTGGGTGCGGTTACCTGGTCTCCGGCGCAAGCGCCGAGACCTGTTACCGCGACAGCGATATAGAACAGCTTTCGCATTCTCTCCTCATGGGTACCCCGGCGGACTCACGCCCGCCAGGGATTCGCGGTTTTAGAAGTTCGTGGACAGTGACAGTGTGAACGTCCGCAGGTTCGGGAACTGGTAGGCGTCGACGGCGTTGAGCACCGCCGAACCTGGCGAGTTCGCGCTGGCACCACCCGTGCCGGATACGGCGCCGTAACCCACTTCAGGATCGAAGCCCTTGTACTTTGTCCACGTCTTGAGGTTGCGACCGGTACCGGAGATCGACCAGTCACCGCCCAGTCGGCCAAATGCACCGATGTGGAATGCAACCGTTGCTTCGCGAAGTTTCACAAAGCTTGCGTCTTCGGTAACTGCGCTGTTGGGGCCGAGAATGTCGTAGAGTCCGCCAGTTCCCGAGCCGTTGTCAGGCAATGCCGCGCGGTAGTAGTAGCCGAGTGGCTTGACGGTCGAAACATCCTTGCCCGTCTGCTGGTCATCGACCGACAGGAAGTCGAGGAAGCCCCAGCCGCGGCCCTGATTGTAAACGCTGCGCCCCTTCGATGCATCGAACAGTACCGATGCACTGAGGCGCTTGTAGCTAGCGTTCTGACCGATGCTCCAGCGATAAGTTGGCAGTGCGTGACCGAGCGGGACGATCATCGCCGCGCCAGTGGAATCGCGCTGGATCATCGGCATGCCCCAGTTGATTACCTGGCCGGTATTGAAGTGCGAATTGTCGCCGCCCGCTGACGACGAGAAGAACGGGCTGTTGAGCGGGAGACGCGCCTGCCACAGATTCTTCGTGATGCCATCGGACGGAGTGTTTCCGGCGCCGGTCCAGACGATGTATCCATCCGAATTCGCCTGGAAGTCCTTGCCCGTGCCGCACGCGCCCTGTGCTGCCGTTGGCAACTGGCCGCAGCTGGTGATGAACTTGCGGCCGTAGAACGTGCCGTATTCCTCGCCCTGGCGGACGAAGAACAGCGAGCCGGTTCCCTGTGCCGATGCACCAGCGGTGAATGCCGGAACGTTGAGCTTGGTGATCTTCGACTTGGCGCGGTCATAGCTCAACCGCGTGGAGGTGCTGAAGTTGGTGCTGTTGACCCAGGGGATGTTGACAGACGCTTCGAAGGACCGACCCTGGAGTGTACCGGCGTTCTGGTACTGCTGCGAGTAGCCGTAGTACGAAGCGACCGGAACGACCAGGATCTGATCGCGGGAATCGGTTCTGGATGACGTTACGCTGAAGCCGATGCGGTGAAACAACTCACCATCGAGGCCGAGTTCGGTTTCAACAACGGTTTCGGGACGCAGGTTGCGGTTACCGAGAGTCACCGGATTGCCGACGTTTCCTGAGCTAAGCGAGTACGTCTCGTACTGTGAAACGAAGGCTGGACGGTTACCCGCGGACCCGACCGACGCGCGCAGCTTGAACTCGTCGAGGGCCGGGATGAACCACCATGGTTCCTGAGCTACGCGCCATGCCAGCGATCCGCGACCGAACGTCGACCAGCGATGTCCGGAGCCGAACAGCGAGCTTGCATCGCGACGTACGAGTGCACCGATGATGTAGCGGTCCTTCCAGTCCACGTCTTCGCTCAGGTAGTAGCCGAGGCCGCGAACCGTGGTAAGACTCGAGCCAACCGTCTGCGACGGCGTGCCGGATGGTGTGGAGCCGATGTTTGCCGCGTTGGGCAGGCCCACCACACCGAGCCAGTTACCCGACAGCACCTGATAGTTGTAATCGGTGCGGTCGAACAGATACCGGAGGCTGGTCCGGGTATTGAAGTCAGTGAAGAACGTGCGCGTCGCGATTGCGTCGACGCTCGCATTGTACTGCTGTTGTGCTTCAGCACGGCGCGCAAGGAATCCGGAATTGCTCGTTCCTGCAGGACCGGTCGTCGTGCGATAGCCCTTGTCCTGGAACGAGATCGCCGTTGCCGCAGTTCCGTCGTAGCTGAAGTTGAAGTTCATCGAGAACCACGTCAGCGGACGCCACTGCGCAGTGCTACCACCGGTGAACCGGTTGGTCGCCGTGGTCTGCGCATAATTCTGCAGTTCATAGAGCGGGTTGAAGTTCTGCGACCCACCACCCTGCAGGTTCGGGCGGATGTAGAGACGACCGAACTGATCGACCGCGTCGAGATTGACGATCGGTGGCGTGCGGGTAAGGCGGAAGAACGCCGCGCCGCCATCTTCTTCCTGATAGCCGTCCTTCGTATCGTGCGCGAAGGCACTCGTGACGTCGAAGTTCCAGTTATCGGTGGTACGGCCGGCGTTCAGGCGCGCGGTGGCGCGCTGAAATCCGTTGAGATACTTGATCGCACCGCGCTGCTGCGTGTAGTTGCCGCTTGCAAACATCGTGTTCGGTCCGCTCTTGCCGCGGATCTCGACGTTCTGCTGAACGTACGGCTTCGGATCGACGAACTGGCCGACCGCGTCGTAGTTCGTGCCCGGCCATCTGTCGATCTGGAATGTGTTCTTGAGCGCGGATCCAGTCACCGTCGAACCCGGATCGACCGGGAACGTTGGTGGAGTCTGCGCGAAGACGTCAGGATAGCTGTTGATGAAGTTGGCGACGCTGGCATAATCGATCGATCGCGCGCAGCTGTTGGAAGCGAACGTTCCGGTTGCAGGTGCCGCGTACGCGCCGGATACGTTGATGCAGAACCGCGTAGCGGTCGGATCCATGCGCATCGCAGTGGTCTGCGCGATCGGGAGCTTGCGTTCGATATTGCTGGTGCCGTAATCGGTCCGGAAGGCAGTGTGAAAGCCGTCCGCCCCCGCCTTGCCTGTCTTGGTGGTGATGGAAATAACGCCGTTACCAGCGCGCGTTCCATACAGCGACGCTGCAGCTGCGCCCTTGATGACTTCGATGTTATCGATGTCGTTCGGGTTGATACCGCCAAGACCGCCGCCACCCGTCGCCGACATCTGGTCACCCAGAATGATTCCATCGACCACGTACAAAGGGGCTGTTCCGCGTCCCTGCGTGGCGATGGACGTTGGTGCACGAAGCAGGATGGCGGGCGGAGCACCAGGGCGGCCAGAAGCCGACGTGATGTTGGCGCCGGGAACCTTGCCCTCGAGTGCGGCCAGAGGATCGGTGGCTGCAGTCTTGGTCAGATCCGCAGCATCGACGCGCGTGATGTTGAACGCGAGCTTCTTCTGCTCCGTTCCCGCGGTGACGCCTGCAACCACGACTTCACTCAACCGGTTGATGTCCTGTCTGAGCTTGAAGTCGATGGTCTGCGAAGTCGCAGTAGTGATCTTGCTGGTCGGTGTGAAACCGATCGCGCGAGCACGCACCGTAATACTGGTTGCTCCGCGAAGACGCGCTGGCGTGAGTGTGACGGTGTAGTGACCAACCGCATCGGTCGCCACCGAGACGTTCAACTCGTTGATGTACACGTTCGCGTTCGCGAGCTTCTGGCCCTGCTCAGAAGTCACGGTTCCGCTTATTACAACCTGAGCCTGGGCTTTGGCAAAGCCACTTACGGCTAACATCGCGAAGGCCAACAACCCTTTTCGCAATATCGGCATCAAACCAGTGCGCCTCATTCCACTCTCCCTGCAGATGGGTTCCATGCGACACTCCACAGCCGCGCAACGACAGACCAGCGAGTCAACGGAAATCCTCCGGAAACGGGTTGCGGTTACAACAACGCGACGGAACTACTGCCGGGCAAAGGAGTACCTCACCGTGTGACAGTGCGTGTCAACGGTGCGCTTCACCCTGCCGGAAGGCTTATCCAGCCGTCCGGATCTTTTTGCGTGCTTATTGGTTCTTTATGCAGCCCCTACGTTACGGCATAAAAAGTGGGTGTCAATGAAAGAATTGTTGACACCATATTAAGAACACGCTAATTATTTAGGGACTTTCTGACCGGTATCTACCGGGCAGCCGCTCTCACTGCCCCGAAAGGATCCTTACGATTCCGCTTCGCTACGACGATTATCTGGCGAATCGTCAGCCTCAAATCGTAGTGGTTTCGGGCCCATAACCGATCGAAGGTATCCAGCCCGCTGCCGTAGACCCGCCGCGCCAGAAGCGCCGCGTTGTCGAGCTTCACGCGCTGGGCGTACAGCGGAGAAATGGTGCCGAGTCGCGGGGCGATGCTGTCCACCAGGACTCGACGCGCTGCCGCATAAATCTCCTCTCGCGCGGCGAGCCGCGCTGCGATGTCGTTCGGGTGCGCGTTGAACGCCGAGTCCAGAGTATTGCTCAAACCGCCCCAGAACGCGCCCAGCAGCTTGTCGTCTTCCCATCGGGCGTCCACACGGGCGGCAGAGGCGGAGTCTCCCCGCGACCTGAACAGGGCCGCGGCCCCGCGCGCGCCCACAAAACTCGCGAACGACT